>JBGVTM010000018.1 GCA_041862535.1 Candidatus Neomarinimicrobiota bacterium
TTTCCCTGGGTAAGCCTTATCCGGAAGAGAATATCTGTGTGGGAGGGCTTGACCTCGATCCGGGTGAGCAATTCATTTTTGCCGTGGGTAGAGAGGATAGCACCCTCCGTTCGTATGATCTGGTTGCTCAAAGGTGGAACTACAACCTGAAATTACCCGCCGAACCATATACCTGCCTGGTGCACTCCCAGCGGCCAGAAGCGTATGTTTCCCTTTGGGGCGGTTCCCGGGTCATGGTTTTCAGCCTGGCCGATGGACGGTTACTCGCGGAAATACCTACCGGCGATCATCCCAATGATATGGTATTGTCACTCGATGGCCGACGGCTTTTCGTTGCCAATGCCAATTTGAATACCGTTTCGGTGGTCGATCTGGATGCACGCAAGGTGGGAGAAACCATTGCTACCTCCCTGTCACCCCGGGCCCTTCCGGGCAGTACTCCCAACAGCGTGGCTATTTCACCTAACGGACAAACGCTTTACGTTGCCAATGCCGATAACAACTATGTGGCCGTGTTCGATATCTCACGCCCTGGCGCAACGGGTCCCAAGGGCTTTATACCCGTAGGTTGGTATCCGACCGCGGTGCGGGTTCTGCAATCGGGAGCTTTGCTGGTGCTGAACGGTAAAGGTCATGGAGGTTCCCGTGCCAACCCGGGCTTACCTGATATCTCCTTACCAGGACCCCGAGACGAAACATTCTTTGCTAATTACATCGGCAACATGTTCCGGGGATCACTCTCCTTTATCCCTGAGCCGGAACAGGAGCAGCTCCAGCAGTGGAGCCGGAAGGTCTACGCAAACACGCCCCAGGCACCGCCGGAACGCAAACCGGCCATCCAATTCAGGTTTTCATCCCATCCTATTCCTCGAAATATCGGTGATCCTTCGCCTATAAAATATGTATTCTATATCATCAAGGAGAACCGCACCTACGACCAGGTGTTTGGCGATATTCCGGAAGGCAACGGCGACTCATCCTTGTGTCTGTTTTCGGCACGGATAACTCCCAATCATCATGCGCTGGCACGGGAATTCGTATTGCTGGATAACCTGTATGCCAATGCCGAGGTCAGTGCGGATGGCCATGAATGGTCCATGGCTGCCTACGCCACCGATTACGTTGAGAAAACCTGGCCGGGACTTTATGGCGGCCACGGAGGTCAATATCCGTCGGAAGGATTAAGAGCAATTGCCGAGCCGGCTTCCGGGTACATTTGGGACGCATGCCGACGCACCGGCATTAGCTATCGTATCTATGGCGAATTCGTTCAATATGCCGACTGGGAACGCAAAGACACGGTAGTGACCAGACTGGAATCGCTGCAGGGCCATATCGCCCCCCTGTTCCCGCCTTATGACTTATCGATTGCCGATACGTCCCGCGCCCGCCTCTGGATGGAGGAGTTTGATACCTACGAAAGGAATGGTCAGCTCCCCCGGCTTCAGATCATTCGCCTGCCGAATGACCACACGGCCGGAACGCGCGAGAGCATGCCCACGCCCCGGGCGATGGTGGCCGATAACGATCTGGCTCTGGGCATGATTATTGACCGGATAAGCCACAGCCGTTTCTGGAAGGAGTCCGCCATTTTCGTCCTGGAAGATGACGCCCAGAACGGACCGGATCATGTGGATGCCCACCGGATGGTGGGCCTGGTTGTCAGCCCCTATACCCGGCGGCGGCACGTGGATAGCAATATGTATTCCACCACCAGCGTCTTGCGCACCATGCAGCTGATCCTGGGTCTACCGCCCATGAGCCAGTTCGATTCCGCCGCCTTGCCCATGTATGACTCATTCACTCATCGGGCCGATTTCACGCCGTACGACCACCACCCGGCTGTCATAGACCTCGATCAGATGAATCCCGATGGCGCCTACGGTCAATTGCGCTCGGCGGAGCTGAACCTTGCTGTGGAAGACGCCATTCCCGATGTGGAGTTCAACGAGATTGTCTGGAAAGCCATTCGAGGAGCCGACTCTGAAATGCCGGCTCCTGTCCGCAGCGCTTTCGTCCGGGCCTTTGAATGTACGTCGGCAAAGTAATGTGAGCTATTTATGCTTGAAACTAAGAGACACATTTTGTGTTTCCAAGGCTTAGCTGACGCCTAATCTGAAGCGTCCTTCGCTTGATTTTCTCCCGAACGTCCAGGATCTGTTTTCCCCTTCCTTCATAGACATCCATGGGCTTCAGGTTACTAAGCGATTCATGATACTGCTCGATCTTGCCCTGTGTCATGGGATGATACGGGGCTCCACGGGTATGCCTGATGCCCTACTCGGCCAGCAGTCCCGAAATCCCCTCCGGCATCTACATTGCCCGCCTGCTGGTCCCGCCGCAAGCGGGGTGACACCGGCATACAGCAAGCAGATTAAAATGGCGCTGGTGAAGTAAACGGATTGCAGGTGTGGAGAGTCTGATTTCGCGCCGTATGGTCAGCAGCTGAAGAGCTTGGGATCATGGATCTCCGGTGCATAAGCTTTGAACCGGATGCGTCCAGCGGTTAGTTTTTCAAGTTGTACCGGCAATTCTAATGGCGCCAGCAGTTCATTCAGCCAAGCAGAGAAAGCAGCCTCGGCGATTGGTCGCGTACATCGCCGTTTTCGGCTCGCTCTGGGGATTATCCGAAGCCACGCTTGGAACGGCGCTGCACCTGATGAGGATACCCTTTTCGGGGCTGATCATGACGGCCATTGCTCTTATCATTATCCTGATCGCACGTGCGTTTTATAACGCACCGGGTAGCACCATCTCCATCGCGCTGCTGGCAGCCATCATTAAAGCCCTGAGCATCAGCACGGTCAAGGTCGGGCCCATGATCGGCATTATTTCTGAGGGGCTGCTGGCCGAGGGTATACTCACACTTATAAGACCGGGAAGAACAGGATTCCTCATTGCGGGGCTCGCGCTTGGGATATATCCCCTCGTCCATAGTATCATTACCAAAACGATCCTGTTCGGGGCCGCCTTCATTCCGATGCTGATTGACACTGCGCGGGGTATTTCGGAGCGCTTCGGATACGGCATAGGCTGGCTGGCACTGGGTCTGTATGTGGTGCTGCATATAATCATTGGTGCCGGGGCCGCCCTGCTGGCCTGGAGTCTTTACAAACGCGTCAGCACGATTCTGAACCGTGGCATCTAGCAGCTCATGGTGGCAGTCAAAGCGCTTCTGGGTGTCATGTGCCCTGCTTTCAGGTCTGGTATTCTTATCTCGTGGTCCATATGTCATTATGACGGTGCTTCTGTTGCTCGTGGCTTTCACCTATCGGGGTGCACTTCGACCACTGACTAGTTACAAGTTCTGGATTCCGATTTCCCTGCTGATCGTCGTATTTCCCGTTTTCACCGGATATCAGGATCGGACCATTGTGGGAATCAGCTACAGCAGTGCCGTGTTGAATAAAACCATCCTCATGGCACTGCGGGGTATCACCATATATCTCCTTTTCCAGGTATTGACCACCGAGCTTCAAGGCGACACTCTGCGCAAGTGGCTGTCTCGATTTCGCATAGCACATCTAGGGGAAGCCTTCCACATGGCGCAAGGCATTCTCCCGCGCCTAAAAAGGATTGCTAAGGAACGCTATGATACGCTCCAGTCTGCAGGACCCAAGAAGCACACTCCTGCGGCCTATATAAATGCTGTGGGGACATTTTTAGCCGACCTTATCTTGATGGCGGAACAGATGGGCCTGGACACCGACGAAATGACCGAGCCTAGCCCGAATAGCTTTATCCAGGAGATAAGGGGGAAACAGCCTCCTTTGCTCATCATCCTGGTTGGCATACAGAGTACCGGCAAGACGACTTGGCTTAGTGAACTGGCTACCACGCTGAAGGAAGCGGGGGGAAAAGTGGATGGATTACTGGCGCCGAAGGAATTCGAAAGTAAAGGTCACTGGCATCACGTCCTTGAACGCATCAGTACCGGGGAGCGGCGTTCTCTGAATACCATGAAAAAGATAGAGACCCCAATCAAATTCGGCCGGTTCTTTTTCCGGCCCGAAACTATATCCTGGGGCTGTGAGCAGCTGGCTTCCGCCCGCCACACGGACTGGCTGATTATCGACGAGATCGGCCCCCTGGAGTTCCAGGGTGAAGGACTGCTGCCCGCCCTGCGCGATCTACTCCAGACGTTCACTGGATTCCTCGTGGTTTCTATGCGATCAGACGTGTATCAGAGATTGGAGCAACTGATCTCTGATCAGGTACCTTTTCTGCACACCTGGCCGCAGCACATTGTGCGGCTACCGGTGAGGAATGATAAGTAATGCTTCTCAAGCCGAATTTCACTTACCTGCGGGTTGCTCCATGAAAATAGCAGCCATTGTTCTCGCAGCCGGCTCTTCGGATAGAATGTCACCGGGAAACAAGCTGCTGCTACCGGTTCAAGGTAAGCCGATAATCATTAAGAGCCTTGACAACGTCATTCAGGCCGGATATGCCCCGGTTGTAGTAGTCCTCGGCTGCGAGATGGAATCAGTACGTGAAGTGTTGGTCGGGCGGCGCGTTGATGTAGCTGCAAATCCGGATTGGGAAAAGGGCCTGTCAAGCTCCATCAAGGTCGGGATCCGGTCTTTGCCTGAGAATCTGGCTGGCGCGCTCCTGATGCTGGCTGATATGCCCCTGGTGCAGGTGGCGACCTTGATAAACCTGAAAAAAAGGTTCCTTGCCGGTGATGGGACGAAGATCGTCTTTCCAACCTACGGCAAGCGCCAGGGGAATCCCGTTCTTTTTCCGGCGCGATTGTTTCCCGAACTGCTCGAACTGGAGGGTGAGCGAGGAGCGAAATCCCTTCTGCGTAAATACGCTGCCGATGCGGTTCCCGTCCCGGTCCAGTCAGATGAAGTGCTTATGGACTGCGATACGCCCGAGGATTATCGTCGGATACTCTCCCGGATAGAACAGCAGCCCCTCCAATAAGGGGCGGATTAGAGTCGGGAGATTCGTCTCCGGGCGCTTCTCAGTGGGGGCTTTTCTTGCTCAGGGCAGCAAAGCCATCGAGGATATCTTCTGCCTTGATGGGCAGGCTGCGGATGCGAACACCACAGGCGTTGTAGATAGCATTGACCACGGCCGGAGCCGGGGCATTAATGGGAATCTCGGCGACGGCCTTAGCTCCGAAGGGTCCGGTCGGTTCGTGGCCGGGTATGAATCGTACCACCAACTCGGGCATGTCCAGTGCGGTAAAGATGTGGTAGTTGGTGAAATCCGTATTGATGGGGGCTCCCTCCTCATCGAATATCATATATTCGGATAATGCCATCCCCAGCGCTTGTGGAATAGCCCCTTCCACCTGGCCTTCCGCCATCTGGGGATTGATGATCTGACCGGCATCAGTAATCGAAACGATCCGTTCCACCCGCACCAGACCGGTCTCGGTATCGACACTCACTTCCGCAAAGGTAGCATTGAAGGGGGGTGGCGAATCGTAGCTGAGATGCGACGCTGTAGCCATGATCTGCATCTGATCATCGGTGTACATGGACCGGGTACAGATTTCCTGGTACGATAACTGCTCACCGTTATCTGCCCGCACGAATCCGTTTTGGATGACGGCCCGGTCCGTCCCTAACAGCTTTTTCCCCTGCGAAAGGATCTGTTCCTTCACTTTCTCGGCCGCTTTCTTCACGGCGCCACCGGAAATATAGGTAGTGCTGGATGCGTACGCGCCGGTATCGAACGGTGTGAAGTCTGTATCAGACGAATAGACCACGATCCGCTGAACAGGTACTTCCAGAACCTCCGCAGCAATCTGCGCCAGCGCAGTATCGGAGCCCGTTCCCAGATCGGTTGCACCTACTAATAAATTGAAGCTGGCATCCTCATTCATTTTAAGGAATGCCGAGCCCATATCAATACCCGGGATTCCCGATCCCTGGCCAGCGACAGCTACGCCGATCCCCCGCCGAACAGGTCCGGTCTTTGCTCCCTGCCGAACCTTATCCCATCGTGTGCTCCCTCGGCCTTCCTCCAGGCAGGCTTTCAAGCCGGTGGAGTGCAGCACTATCGGATAGCCCTCACCTCCTTCTCCAAATACTTTCGCAATGGGGATCTCATCGCCCACCTCATAGCAGTTCCGCAAACGGAGTTCGATCGGATCAATGTTCAGTTCGGCTGCGATCTCGTCCATCAGGACTTCCATGGCGAAGATGCCTTGGGTAGTACCGTATCCCCGATAGGCACCCGCGATGGGCAGGTTTGTATACACAGCCTGGGCTTCCACCCGGATATTTGAACACCGATACAGGGAAAGGGTTTTTTGCGCCGTTACCGACATTACCGTGAGCGCATGGGGGGCATAGGCACCGCAGTTCTCGAGGATATTCATATCCACTGCTCGAAAAGTGCCCTTCTCATCGACCCCGACCTTGAGTCTGATGGTCATAGGGTGGCGGGCCCGGGCGGCATAGAATTCTTCTTCCCGGGTCATTTCCATCCGCGCCGGACGGCCGGTTTTCAGCGTGATGGCCGCGCACAGCTCCTCGTTCAGTATCTCCTGCTTGCCACCGAATGCGCCACCGATTCGCGGCTTGATGACCTGGATCTGCCCGATAGGTACATCCAGTAACTCGCTCACGATCCGCCGCACATGAAAGGGCACCTGGGTGGAGGTACGAATGATCAGGCGGCCGTTCGCGTCCAGCCAGGTGAGGGTGATGTGGGGCTCTATGTGGGCTTGCTGGACATAAGGAGTAGAGTACTCCCCTTCGAACACGTAAGTACTGGCTGCCAGCCCTTTCTCAGCATCACCCAGCTCTGCGTGCAGATACGACGCGATGTTGCGCTGAGCATCGTGGATGCCCCTGGGACCATCCTCCGGATGGATCACAACCGGATGGTCGATGGCCTCCCGGGGATCGAAGATAGCCGGCAGCTGTTCATAGTCCACCTGGATCTTGGCGAGGGCGGCCTGAGCAGCCTCGACTGTCTCGGCAGCTACTACCGCCACCCGGTCTCCCACAAAACGCACGGTTCGATCCAGGACCAGCATATCGCGGGGTGATGGCTCCGGGTACCCTTGCCCGGCAGAGGTATAGTAAAGCGGTTTGAAATCCTCGTGGGTGAGAACAGCCACTACACCGGTCATTTTGAGAGCATCTCTGGCATCAATGTGTTTGATCCGGGCATGCGCGTGGGGGCTGCGCAGGATCTTGAGATGTAACAGTCCTGGAAGCCGCAGGTCATCGGTAAATACCGGTTTACCCCGCACCAGGGCCGGCCCATCTACGCGTGGCGTTTTCTGTCCGACGACCTTCATCGGGGGAGCTTCCCGTTGGGAACCTTTTCCGCGCTTGGAATGATCACTGCTATTTCAGATCCATTGGTTGTGTTATGGTATATAGTGCTCACCCTGGTTCGCAGATTTTAGCTTTCTGGCTGCAACAACTGGCTTAACATACCCTGTACACCGGCAAAGATTCCCGGCTAGAGCTTCCCTGATAGAGTCTTCAG
This sequence comes from Candidatus Neomarinimicrobiota bacterium, assembly GCA_041862535.1. Taxonomy (NCBI): domain Bacteria; kingdom Pseudomonadati; phylum Fidelibacterota; species Fidelibacterota bacterium. Next base: position 7,462 of record JBGVTM010000018.1, read on the forward strand.
TGAGGGGCTTGCTTCCTCGCGATAAGGCTTCCAGAGAGACCAACATACCGGGCGTGCAGTAGCCGCATTGGATGGCACCTTCGTCGAGAAAGACCTCTTGAAGGGCTGTCAGCGATTGGTGTCCCCCAAACGATTCCAGGGTCTCAACCCGTTTCCCCCCTAAAGTATGCATTAAAATCAGGCAGGCATTATAGGCTTTGTCATTAATTAAGACCGCGCAGCTGCCGCACTCTCCATGCCCGCAACCGTATTTGACACTGTGGAGCTCTTCCGCCCGCAGGTATTCCAGGAGTAGCCGACCCGGCTCCTTCTCGGCCGTGACCCTTTTTCCATTCAGAGTAAAGGTGATTTTCATAGCTCTTCGATAATCCGCCTGAGCCCGACTTCGATGAGTTTCTGCTTGTACGCCTGAGACCCGTAGTGATCCGTTGAAAAATGTTCTACCGCAGCCGCTGCAGTCTCGGAAGCGAAATCCAGGGGTGATTCCTCACCGGAGAAGGCCCAGGTACTGATCCCATCTGCCCGGCCGCCTATCGAGATATCAATTCCCTTCTCTCGCCTGACTCCCACCACGATGACGAATGCGGGGGCTGAGGGTATCAGGGCAAAGCGCTGGATGGCGGTTCCCTCCAGGTGCGCAGTCTCAATCCTCGTAGCGGTAATAATACCGGTAGCATCCCAATTCCGGATGTCGATTTCCTGCGGATCGGCAGATACAATCCTGAGGGTGGCGCCTAGAGCATGGAGAAAGGTACACAACTCCGAGTCGGGTCGTGCTCGCGCTATTTCGCCACCTATTGTGCGCTGGTTGCGGATATTCTTGGAAGGACACGACCACCGTACGCAGGCAGTCAGGTTTGCCCAGCGCTCTTTTTTTAGATGCTCGAGTATGTTTTCCAGAGTCACGCCCGCGCCAATGTCTATACCATCCCCATTTTCAATAACATCTTGTCCTATCAGGTTATTGATGTCGATCAACGTGTCGATGTGCGGGGATTGCTCGGCAACTAGATAGGATCCACCAGCCAATACGACCTTCCGGCCTGGTACGAGATAGGTGATGGCCTGCTCTAATGAGGTTGGTCGTACAATGGTTTTTATCGAGGTCCACATGGTGCGTTAGATAGCCGTTCGCCCCTATTTTAGTGTCGGCTGGCCCCTTTTGTAATGGATACCGAAGTCAATGCCGGTTCGAACGCGTGCCCGCTCCAGCATGTCCCTGCTGAGTCGATTGTGTTTTCGGATCAGGTTCTCTTCGTCGAACTGAACCGAGCCCTTTTGAACCCGGATGATGCCATCTATGATCAGAACATCCACCGGTTTCAACCGGACTGTGAACACCAGCGCAGACAGGGGATCCGATTGGGCTCCGGCGTATTCGATCCCGTCAAGGGAAAAAAGGGCCACATCGGCCCTCATCCCCGGCGCCAACTGACCGATATCGTCCCTGCCCAATACCTGCGCTCCACCTGATGTGGCCATGCTTACGGCCTCACGGGCTGAGAGCCAGTTGGACTCATCTCTCAACCTTGATAACAATACAGCATTGTGGATTTCGGCCAACATATTACTTGAATCGTTGGATGCCGAACCATCAACAGCAAGGCTTACCTTGGCACCGGCGTTTAGCAGCTCTTTGATTCGAGCAATACCGGACCCCAGACGCATGTTTGAACTGGGGCAGTGGGATATCCCGACTCCCGCCGCCCCTAACGTCTTGATTTCGGTATCGTTCAGGTGTATCGCATGGGCGAACCAGCTGTGCCCGTTGACCCACCCCAGGGATTTGACATACTCGACCGGGCGCCGCCCGAACATCTTCAGGCAGAACTGTTCTTCATCGATTGTCTCTGCCAGGTGTGTGTGGAGTTGAAGGTGATGCTCCCGCGCATACTTCGCGGAGGTCCGCATCAGTTCCGCCGTCACAGAGAAAGGGGAACAGGGTGCCAGGGCGAGCCTCACCATTGCTCCGGGTTCGGGATCATGATAGGTCCTGACCAATCTTTCCGTATCCTTTTGAATTTCCTCTTCCGACTGGACCAGGTCGTCCGGCGGCAGACCACCGCCACTTTTCCCCAGGGACATGGAACCCCGTGTCGGATGGAAGCGGATGCCAAGCTCCCGGGCGGCCCTGATTTCGGCATCGATCAGCTCTGCTCCGGCCTGGGCAGGGAAGAGGTACAGATGATCGGCACTCGTGGACACGCCCGTCTTCATCAGCTCCAGCATTCCGGTGAGAGCGCTTACATACACCCCTTCTGCGGTTAGCTCCCGCCACACCTCATAATGGGCATTCAACCATTCAAATAATGGAGCGTCCTGCATCCGGGGGATGTTGCGGGTGAGGGTCTGGTATAAGTGATGATGAGTATTGACGAATCCGGGTAAGACGACCATTCCTGAGGCATCAATAGTCGTATCGGCGGGCCGGTTCAGCGGTTCCGGGCCAACCGATTGTATCACACCGCCCTCAATGAAAATATGGCCTCCGGTAAACTCCCGTTGCCCGTCATCCATAGTAGCCACGTACAGCGGCTGGTTGATCAGAATGGATCCCCGTTTGGCCATATGCGTCCTATCAGTGTTGAAAAAGTGGGAATTCCCTGAGCGATTTTAATAACACGAACATCTCGGCAGCTTCTCGGAAATCGACCCATTCCGTGGTCTCGGACTTGAATCGAAGGTCCTTAAGCGTAAAATTAGGCAGATCGAACCGGGCCTGTACAAGTTCAGTTTTATAGAGCAATCCTCCGTTCACCATCACCAGGGTAGCCTCGCCGCCGTCACGTTTGAACCGCAGCGTATCCTCCTTCAGAAAATGTCCTGACTCCTCCTGCTCATAGCTCCTTTCCGAAAGGAGAAACTTCGGCTTATCCCTGAACGGCGATCCGTTTGTAGGACAAAACGTAGTGCAGTTCCCGCATTCGTTGCAGAAGTCACCGATGTTAATGATTTGGTATCGTTGCTCGATGATGAAGCGCTCGAACCCTTCGAACTGCGCATCCTTACCTTCAGGTCTTGCCCTGGGGATGGTGAGCTCCTGTGGTTCGACCGGGTAGGATACATTAGCCAGGTTGGGGCATACCGTGACGCAGATATTACAGAACTCGTCACAGAAGAGACAGCGGGCGGCCTCCAGTTTGACCGACCCGGCATCCAAACCTGGGTGGACCGGCTCAAATCCACCTCGTGACTCCAACCCTAGTTCCGGAGCCGGCGGACCGTATTCCCGATAAGCTTGCTTCTGTTGTAAGTCCACTATGGTCACGTCTTTTCGGATTAGTGGTCTGCGACTTACATCATCACCCGATATCCGCTGAAGTATTTCCTCTGCTGCCCGCTTGCCGTCACTTATAGCGTTAATCAGCGTATTTGCACCCCGCACGGTGTCTCCGCCCGCGAAAATACCGGGATATTGGGTCTCGAATGAGGCTGGATTCACGTCCAGTGCTTGTTCCGGGAGAAAATCAAAGACGACCTCCTGCCCGATGGCGGGGATGATGGTATCCACGGGTAGCTGGAATTCGGATCCCGCGATCTTCACCGGTCGGGGACGGCCGCTATCATCCTTCTCACCCAGTCGCATACGGGCACAAACCAGAGTATGCACCGAACCATTGTCTAAAATAATGTTTTCAGGGGCCGTGAGCTCCTGGAGTTGAACACCCTCGGCCAGCAGGGCTTGAATCTCATCTACGGTAGCGGGCATTTCCTTCCTGGTGCGGCGATAGATAACGGTTACCTTGCCACCCTGGCCCACTAATCGGTGCGCAGTCCGGGCCGCATCTATGGCCGAGTCGCCGCCCCCGATCACAACTACCCTGCGTCCTAATGTCACGTGCCGTCCTTCGCGAACTGCGCGCAGGAAACTGAGCTGGTCAATCACTCCCTTCCCGTCTTCACCGGGTATTCCAAGTTTCTTGGCCTGCTGCGCGCCGACGGAAATATAGATGTAATTGTACCTCCGGCGTAGGTCGTCAAAAGCGGCCCGATCGATCATAGTATTGGCGTGCAGGCGGACTCCCAATGCCAGTATCTGATCAATATCCTTCTGGAGACCCCCCTCACTCAGGCGGAAGGCCGGGATGGCCTGGGCTGCCATACCGCCTGCTAAAGCGCTACTCTCAAACAGATGCACCTCCAGGCCCGCTCGGGCCAGGAAATAGGCGCAGGATAGTCCGGAGGGCCCGGCACCTACAATAGCCGCCTTATGTCCCGTACCCCGGGGGATGTTCAATTGCACCTTACCCGGGTGCTGCTCAGCGATGAATCGTTTGATCTCCCTGATCAGTAAGGGATTGTCGTAGTTGATGCGGGTACACTTGGGTTCGCAGAGGTGATTGCAAACCATCCCTGTGGTATGCGGCAGTGGATTGGCATCTAGAATGATCTCGTAAGCCCGATCCAGTTCGCCCCGCGCGGCATAGTATAGGTAAGTGGGAACGTCCTGATCCACCGCACAGGATGTCATGCAGGGTGCTCCGATGCAGTCGAATACGGTCAAGGGCCTGGCCGTTTTAATATTCGTATAGGGAACGTGCTGCTTCCGGTAAGGTCCGTCCTCAAGTACCCTGGCAGCGTAGGCCTGGAGATTTCGCCATCCAGCCTGCCTGACATCCTCACCGCCACCATTTCTGGATCGAATAAATCCTTCGATGCTCCGGGCACCTGATTTTCTGATGGCCTTATTGATTTCTTGAAGGTACTGCCTTAGCCGCGTCACTCCACCCGGCTTTAATAGATCGGAGCAGCTGGTCACGGGGCCCAGATTGCATGCCAGGGTATCGGCAGCGTTAAAACAGTCAACGCCGGCACAGAATGAGATGTCCAGTTGGCCCTCGAAATGATCTTGCAGTATCGCCGCTACTTGGATACTTAGTGGATGAAGCGCCCGGCCGCTCAAATACACCCTGCGCTCTTCTGCAGGGAGAAGGGTGGCGGTATTACAGACCTCCATGGTATTTGTGAGCTTCAGCCCGAAATGAACGCCCACTTCTGCCGCGCAGGCCTGGAGAGATTCAATCAGGGACAAGGCCTGATCCAGGTTCAGATCGTGTTCAAAGGCTGAATCGGGGACTTCCACCTCGTAGCCTAATTTCTCGTTCAGGATATTGCGAAGCTTTTCCGGCCCCAACAGGGTGGGATTCAATTTGATCGCTGTATGTAGTCGGCGTTCCTCGATAAAGTACCTGCCGATTTTCTCGATCTCGTCGGGAGGACAGCCGTGCATGGTCGAAAGAGTGATGTTATCACTGATCTGATCGGGGATATCCAGGCGACTCAGTCGAGGATACTGCGGGAGAAGTCTCTCCAACGCTGCCTCTTTTTCTACCCTGCAATCGATCATGCGGTCCAGATACTGCTGCATATTGGGCTTGAGTATCCCGGCCAGATCGTAACCCACACTCATATTGAATATGAAACCGGCCTCCTGGGGTCGTCCCCAATCCAGTTTGTCCCGCAGCATGTGAAGCAGGATCCACGCGTTCAGATATTCCGTAAAGGTCTCATCCAGGGTGAGTTCCTGGGACCATTCACAGTTGTAGCCCTCATCTTCCATATCGATGCA
>JBGVTM010000019.1 GCA_041862535.1 Candidatus Neomarinimicrobiota bacterium
GAGTCGCCGGCAAACCGCCGCTACCTCTTTTTCGCCCGTCAGGGAGTCACTGAGTGCTGATTTGCCTGCAGCCTGATCCCGGATAAGGGTGGTTGGTTTCAGGAAGCATCACCATCAACAAGACGAAAGGAGTAACCCACATGACACACGAGGCACGGGATTTCAGATACCTGCTGGGCAGCTTGGAGGGTATTTCGGACAAGCTGCTCGAAGCGCATTTCGGCCTTTACAAGGGCTACGCAGCCCGCCTGACCCTGATCGAGGAGGAGCTCAAAAAGGCCGATAAAAGCCACACCAACTACAGCTGGGGCCACTGGTCGGAGCTGAAGCGCCGGGAGGCGGTGGCCTTCAACGGCACTTACCTCCATGAGCTGTACTTCGAGAACCTGCAGGCCAGGGGAGAACCCAGCGCGGAGCTGCTGAATGCCGTTAAGGAGTCCTTCGGCGGCTACGACGAATTCCTCAAAGACGTGAAGGCCACCGGCCTGTGCACCATCGGCTGGGTAGTGGTGACCATGTCCCGGGTAGACAACAGACTGCATACCTATCTGCTCACGGAGCATCATATCGGCTTTCCGGTATTGCAGGATATCGTGCTGGTGCTGGACAGCTTCGAGCACGCCTTCGCCATGGATTACGGCACCGACCGGGGCGGATACATTGATGCCTTTGTGAAGAACATCAACTGGGAGATAGTGAATCAGCGCTTCGCTGCCCTTTGATCGCTTGCATTACTTGATCAGGTAGTCTAACAGGGATTGCCGGGGCATTCCTTGATTCTGCTTCCAGGTCGCTGGTGAAAGCACAATTACCTAACCTCCGGCCTGATTCCTTTTTATTATATTAGTGTTAAAGGAGAATAATGAATTACCCTATCTGGCAAGTCCCCTTAATCGGCGGCGGCCTGCTCATTGGTGCCATCGCCATACTACACGTGTTCATCTCGCACTTCGCTATCGGCGGCGGGCTGTTTTTGGTACTGACCGAGATGCACGCCATCCGCACCGGTGATGAAGTTCTGCGTGATTACCTCAAATCCCACGCCCGGTTCTTCATCCTGGTTACGCTGGTGCTGGGTGCCCTCAGCGGAGTGGGGATCTGGTTTACCATTTCCCTGGTGAATCCGGAAGCGACCGGACTGCTCATCCGCACTTTTGTCTGGGCCTGGGCCACGGAATGGGTCTTCTTCCTAGTGGAGATCCTGGCCGCTTTTATCTATTATTATACCTGGGACACCCTGGATGCAAGGCGCCATGTGGCCGTGGGCTGGGTCTACTTCATCGCTGCCTGGCTGAGCCTGTTCTTCATTAACGGTATCCTCACCTTCATGCTCACTCCCGGCCGCTGGTTGGAGACTGGCAGCTTCTGGCCGGCCCTCTTCAATCCTGGCTTTGGGCCCTCCCTGCTCATCCGCACGGGTGTGGCCTTTTCCCTGGCCGGCCTGTATGCCCTGCTCACCTCCAGCTTTATCAAGGAGGGTATCGACCGCAGCCGGCTGGTACGCTATTCCGCCAAATGGCTGATGCCGGCGGTTCTGCTTATCCCTCTGGGCGGTATCTGGTATATCAACGTCCTTCCGGAGTCAGCACGTCATATTTTCATGGGCGGCGCGCCGGCCGTGACCATGTTTGCTATCTTCAGCGTGGTCGTCTCCATTCTGATCTTCGCTTTTATATACTTCCTGCCCTACCGGAGCCCGGCGGCGTTCACCCCAGCCCTGGCCATCCTCTTTATGATCCTGGGTTTCAGCGTTACGGCAGTCACCGAATGGACCCGCGAGGCGGTACGCAAACCATACATCATTTACGACTTCATGTACTCGAACAATTTCACCAAAACGGACGGCACCCGCTACACCGAGACCGGCGTCCTGCCTGCCGCCAAGTGGCTCAACCCTCATGAGGAGCAGAACCCGGGGTACAAGCTCTACCAGATCCAGTGTGCCAGCTGCCACACCCCGACCGGCTACAACGGGCTCAAGCAGCTCACCTACGGCTGGAGTGAACCGTATCTGGAGTCCCAATTGGACCATCTGGACGAACTGAAGGAGTTTATGCCCCCCTTTATAGGAACGGCGGCAGAGCGGCACCTGCTGGCACGGTGGCTGGTCCAGCTGCACGATGGGGGGAATACCGATGAATGAGCTGCCCATACCTGATCCCTCCCTCATCGCGCTGCCGGGGCCGGTATGGCTTTTCCAGGCCCTGCTGCTGGCAATCTTTATCCTCCATCTACTCCTGATGAACCTGGTCCTGGGTGGGAGCATGGTCAGTGCCGTCCACCTCTTCCGGGGCAGGAGCCGGCCCGGAGAACGGGAGCTAGCCCTTACACTGGCCAAAACCCTTCCCGTCGCCATGGCCATGACTATCACTTTCGGCGTACCACCGCTGCTTTTCATTCAGGCCCTGCATGGCCGGCTATTCTATAGCAGCTCCATCCTCACCGCCTGGCCCTGGCTGACTATCGTAGTATTCCTGGTGGTCGCCTACTACGGGTTCTACGTCCTGTCCATGAAAGGGGAGAACTGGGAGCAGTATGCGCCCTGGTTCGCCGTGCTCAGCGCCGTGTTGCTCTTCCTGGTGGGAGCCACCTTCACCAGCAACCTGACGCTCATGCAGACCCCCGAACGCTACCAGCAAGCCTATAATTCCACCTTCCTGGGGCTTTACCTGAACCTGTCTGACCCCACCATGGTCCCCAGATTCCTGCACATCTTCCTGGCGGCCTTGGCGGTGACGGGGGCCTTCCTGGCGCTGCGCCATCGCCGGGAGAAACCCAAGCGCAACGTCGGACTGGGGTGGTTCGCGGGAGCCACGCTGGGGCAGGTGCCGGTGGGCTTATGGTTCCTTTTCGCCCTGCCCGAGGACTTAACGGAAACCGTTCTCGAATACTCCCTGTTCGGGCTGCCATATTTCTGGATCATGATTGCCGTGGCGGCGCTGGCATTGCTTCACTTCGTCGGAGCCTTCTTCGCCAGGGATAAAACCCTGCCCATCATTGAAGGCAGCGCCCTGCTGCTGGTCACGATTGTCCTGATGGCCGGAATGCGCACGGTCCTCCGCCAGGCCTACCTTGAGCCAGTGTATCAGCTAGACAGCCGGGTAGCTGCCCAGTGGGGTCCGCTGGCCCTCTTTGCGGTAACGCTGATCATCGGGCTGGTGGCTGTGGGGTGGCTGATTCGGGCTTATCGGCGTTCCTTAATTCGCGCGAGCAGCTAACTTGCCTTTTTCACCTAAGAATCGGCCTCAAGGTATATTCCAGGGAAAAGTAAGGTGCGCATCTATTTTTCCGGTAGTATGAGCGGCGGCCGGGAGCGAGCCCACCTCTATCCCCACATCATCGACCAGCTCAGGAAATACGGCGAGGTTCTCACCGAGTTCGTGGCGGACCAACGGCACAGCCAGATGGGCGAGCGGGATGTCACCCCCGAGGCCGTCTACCGACGGGATACTGACTTCGTAAACCGCTGCGATGTTATGGTGGCAGAAGTATCCGTGCCTTCTTTCGGGGTGGGGGTGGAGGTTGCCCACGCGGGGATGCAGGGCAAGCCGGTGCTGGCCCTTTATCAGCCCTCAGCGGGCCGCCGCCTGTCGGCCATGATCGCCGGCGACCCGAACGTGACGGTGGCGGAGTACCACAGCCTGGAGGAGGCAAAGAAGGCGGTGGAAGAGTTCTTTGGGGCATTGGGGGTATTGTCAATTGACGATTGAAAATTGTAGATTGAATTGGAATTCGAATTCATAAATCGAATATGAGAATTTCAATACTTGGAATTACCTTAAACAGAATCCAAGT
>JBGVTM010000020.1 GCA_041862535.1 Candidatus Neomarinimicrobiota bacterium
ATTGAGCAGGTGAATAGGGTTGCTAGAATACTGGTTATATATCGGCTAAAACGCATTGGGTGTTCTCCCAGTGAAGTTGGGGTGAGAGTTCGGGCGAAAATTAGGGGCGGGTGGTCGGTTGTGCGGGATTTTTTTGGCCTTAGCCCGCAGAAATATACGGGAGTGGTATATCATTCTGGTGTTGGTAAATTAATATTGTTGTATTGGTGCCGAACCGTGAGAGAACCCTCTGGAGGCTCTTGGTGGCGATCAGGCTTCCGGACCTGATTGCAGTCGGTGTTTTCTGCGGGGCGCTAATGCATAGAATGGTTTGGCTGTGTCAGATAAATAGGGTTGTCCTGAAGCTTTTATTCGATCAACAGAGGAGTAAGACTCATGACCTCAAATATGGGTGCTATTGACCGGATTATCCGGGTGGTGCTGGCAGTTATTTTCATCTATCTAATTCTCGAGGGTACCCTGACTGGTGTTTGGGCCTGGGTACTGGGCATACTGGGCATTATTTTCCTGCTGACCAGCCTGGCAAGCTTCTGTCCTGTTTACAAGCTGCTTGGTGTCTCAACCCTCAAAAAGGCGCAGGGAGGCGAGAGCACCTAAGAATATCTGCAAGCAGTTGCCCCGCTTACCAGCGCTTGGGGATTCTCTCAGGAGATGGGGGGATGGTGTTAATGCTTTCGTTTGGCCGAATATAAATCCGGTGTCTAAATTTTTATATTATGAATTGGGATAGTGAGCACACAGCCAAGCAAGACGGACGCCGCCAGGTCCGTTTTGCATTTCTAGCTACCCTTGGCTCGATGTTATTCGGGGGGTTCATTGCAGCCATTATCGTGGTGGGTATGGTCAACCCCGCCAGTCCCGACCTTGACTTACCCCGTTGGGCGGTGATCCTCAGCGAATCCCTGATTCTGGTTCCTTTGATATTTATACTGCAACGGCGTCAACTGCCACTGATAGCCACCTTCCGGCTGCGGAGTGTTTCACCAGTCACCCTCCGCGACACGGTTTTCATTGGCCTGGGTGTTGCGGTTCTGATTGATGAATTGGACCGACTTATGGCACTTGTTTTTCCCCTACCCGACCATATCGTTCGAGGCATGGAGTTTCTTACTTTCGGTACTACCTCCGAAGCTTTGCTGGTGGTAGGGGGGGCGGTGGTTATCGCGCCTTTGGTAGAGGAGATCGTTTTCCGGGGCTTTTTCCAGGGGCAGCTTGAGGCTGGTTATCGGGATGCTACCAAGGCCGTGATATTCTCCGCACTGCTTTTTATGGTCCTGCATTTCAATCCCTGGTGGAGCCTGCAGATCTATCTGCTCGGTATGGTGTTGGGCTACCTAGCCTGGCGGACGGGCAGCATCTGGCCCGCCTTCGTAGTACACGCTGTCAATAATAGTCTTGGTATATGGTTTGCGAACGCCACTGAAGGCTCACTATCTTGGTACGCTCGCAGCGGGCATGTATCAGTGGTATGGCTGCTGGTGGCGGCCCTGATAGTTATTCTCGGCTTCAGGTCGTTCCTGATCCAGAATCCTGAACCGTTGTTAGATGACCGCTAAGAAGGAGTTTCCGCGTGCAAAAGGTCGATAACATTCTGCAATTGATTGGTCGTACCCCGATGGTGCGTATCAATAAGCTGGCTGATCCCGATGGGGCCGAATTGTGGGCCAAGCTGGAGCTTTTCAATCCGGGGGGCAGCGTCAAAGACCGGGCCGCCCTGCGTATCATCGATGATTATGAAAAAGAGGGCCGGTTGAAGCCGGGAGGGACGGTGGTGGAGGCTACCAGCGGCAACATGGGCTTTGGGCTGGCCATGGCGTGTGCCGTGCGGGGTTACAACGCCATCCTGGCCGTGCTGGATAAGGTCAGCGATGAAAAGCGGCGTTTGATGGAGGCCATGGGGGCCGAGCTGGTCATCTGTCCCACAGCCGTTGCCCCCGATGATCCGCGTTCCTTTTATTCGGTGGCCCGAAGGATCGCCGCAGAGACGCCGGGTGCTGTGCTAATCAACCAGTATGAGAATCCTTCCAATGTCCAGGCCCATTATGACAATACCGGGCCGGAGATCTGGGAGCAGATGGAGGGTCGGATTGATGCGCTGGTGGCCTCTATGGGCACTGGTGGGACCATCACCGGGGTCGCAGGCTATCTCAAGGAGAAGAACCCTGACATCAAGGTATGGGCTGCCGATCCGTACGGTAGTATTTTTAAGATATATAAAGAGACCGGCGAAATTATCGAGGGGCATCCCTATCTAGTGGAGGGTATCGGCGAGGACGCGGTCCCGGGGATTATGGACATTGAGTTGTTGGATGAGATTGTCAACGTCAGTGATGGGGAATCTTTTCAGATGTCTAGGCGTATGGCGCGGGAAGAGGGGATAATTGGTGGAGGCTCAGCGGGGGCCAATATGAAGGTGGCGGTGGAGGTAGCCGCGGCGATGCGTCCCGATCAGGTGGTGGTCACCTTTATCCCAGACACGGGGGAGCGCTACCTGTCCAAGATTTTCTCTGATGGCTGGATGCGGGAAAAGGGCCTGCTGAGCCGGGAGATGGTTTCTCTGCGTCAGCTGCGTCAGATGAAGAGTCCCGAGCTGCCCAATATCATAAGTGCGAATCCGACTGAGACGGTGCGGGAGGTGCTCAATCGGATGACGAGCCATAACGTTTCTCAGCTACCGATCCTCGACGAACACCGCAATATCGGTAGCGTCAGGGAAAGCAGTTTGCTGGCGTTGAGCCTGGAGGATACTGCCAGGCTGGACCAGCCGGTTAAGGAGGTGATGGAAGAGCCATTCCCTGTAGTGGATGAGTCGGCGAGCGTAGCCCACGCAGTCCCCTTGCTTTTAAAGTACCAAGGGGTGCTATTGCTGAAAGACGGCCGGCCCACGGGCTTCATCACCCAGTACGACGTGATCAGTTATACGGATAAGCAGTGAGACAAGAATTCATCGGCACGGAAGGTTTAGTCCTGCTGGATACGGTTCGGCGTCTGCATCGGCGCAAGGCCCGGTCCGCGCTGGGTAAAGTCCTGAATAAAATCCACCCGGCCGAGCTGGCCTGGATATTTCGTCACCTTACTGCCCGGGAACGTCTCGACATTTTTGAGATGCTCAAGGAGCCTGAGCGGATGGGCGAATTCTTGAGTGAGCTTGACGAGAGCATCCGGCTGGAGCTCATATCCATCCTTCCACCGCGGCGGATTGCCGAAGCGGTAACCTCCATGTCCACCGACGATCAGGCGGACGTACTGGACGGATTGCCTGATGAGCTCCGCGAACAGGTTCTGGCCCTTATGAAAAAGGAGGATGCCGCTGAGGTGGAGGAGCTGCTCCAGTATGCTCCGGACACTGCCGGCGGCATCATGTCTCCTGACTTCCTGGCCATGAATGAGAGCTTGAAGGTGGGCGAGGCCATTCAGCAGGTTCAGCAGTTGAGCGAGGAAGCCGAGATGGCATTCTACATCTATGTAGTGGACGAGGAAAACAAGCTGCGGGGAGTGCTTTCGCTGCGCCAGTTGCTAATGAATGCTGCCAGCAAACAGCTGGTCAACATTATGGAAACGGATGTTATTGCGGTTACACCGGAGACCGACCAGGAGGAGGTGGCGCACATCGTAGCACGTTACAATATCATGGCCGTGCCGGTGATAGATCACGCCGGAGTCATATTGGGAATAGTCACGGTGGATGATATCTTGGACGTGATTCGTGAGGAGGCTACCGAGGACTTCCTGAAAATGGTCGGAGCGGGCAAGGACCGTGAGATTCTATTGAAGCCCGTTCTTCAAAACGCCCTGTCGCGTCTGCCCTGGCTCGTGGCCAGCTGGGTAGGGGGAATCCTGGCTATGTTTGTTATCAGCAGTTTTAAGGAAGAGCTGGCCAAGGTTATCATCCTGGCTGGTTTTATCCCGGTTATTATTGGCATGGGCGGTAATATTGGTACCCAGAGCAGTACCATTACCATACGGGGTCTGGCCACAGGTCGGGTGAATATTAGCCAGACCTGGCGCTTTATCAGTAAACAGCTGCGCATCGGTCTGCTGCTGGGTGTTTTCTTCGGCCTGTTGCTGGGCTCGCTGGCATGGATTTTCGGTACCAGTCGCCTGGGTGGCGTAGTGGCGCTGGCTATCTGCTTTACCATGCTTCTCTCCACTCTTCTGGGGACTCTGGTTCCTGTTATTCTTCGGCGCCTGGATATAGATCCGGCGGTAGCCACCGGTCCATTCGTTACCACCAGCGCCGACGTTTTGGGCGTGCTTATCTATTTCCTCTTAGCCAAGAGCCTGCTCGGTCTGTAACCACCTTATCTTGATGAACCTGGTGCTCATCATTTTCCAGGGCTGCCTGGTCGTCTACCTGTTGGCGCTGTTGTGGTTTTTACTGGGGCTGTTCCGCCCCGAGCCGCCTCAGACGGATGAGCAGCCGATGGTATCGGTTGTTGTAGCTGCCCGCAACGGCGATCCGGTCCTGTCGCGGCTCCTGGGGCAGCTCCAGGCCCAGGACTACCCCTCCTCAAGGCTGGAGATCATCATTGTGGATGACGGTCTGGCGGAGCGATCCAGGACCGTTCTTGAAGAGGCCGCTGAGAATGACGGCCGGCTTAAGGTGGTAGAATCCTATTCTGGGGACCAACAACTGAGCTATAAGAAACGCGCGCTGGACGCGGGGATACATCACAGCCGAGGGGAGATTCTTTTGTTTACCGATGTGGATTGCCAGGTGGGCCGGGGTTGGGTAAGATCCATGGTGAGCTATTTTACTCCTGCGATTGATTATGTGGTGGGCTGGTCGCAAGTAGCGCCCCGTTCCGGATTCACCCTGGGAGACGATGCTGCGGGATCG
>JBGVTM010000021.1 GCA_041862535.1 Candidatus Neomarinimicrobiota bacterium
TGCGGTATAGCTGCCGGGGCCAGAAATATCATGAACGCCTTGATCAATGAAATCGGTGAAAGGGGAATTACCGATCTGATACTTACGACATCCGGATGCGCGGGTCTCTGTAGTCGAGAGCCGATGGCAACCGTCGAAATCGCAGGAGAAGCACCAGTAAAGTACGTTGACCTCACTGAGGAAAAAATTCGAGAGATTCTTTCCCAACATGTCCTGAAGGGCAAAATCGTAACCGAATATGCACTCGCATTGGGCAGCGAAAGAATGGGTTAAAAATTCAACAATTCTAGGGAGAAAAAGTTGAAACAATATCGAACACATTTAATGGTATGCGCTGGAACGGGCTGTGTATCCAATCGTGCTTTTCAAATCAAAGATGCACTTGAAAAAGAAATCCATAAACAAAAGTTGGAAAATGAAGTACTGGTCGTGACAACGGGGTGCAATGGTTTCTGTGCTGAAGGTCCAATCATGGTCGTTCAACCTGATGGCATTTTCTATCATCTTTTAAAAGAAAAAGAGATCCCACATCTTGTAGAAGAGCATTTCCTGAAAGGTAGACCTGTAGAGCGCTTAATGTATGTTCCATCTGAAGAGGAAAAACCAATCCCTAAGATGGCAGACATTGACTTTTTCAAGACTCAACTTCTAATCGTATTACGAAATAGAGGCCTCATTGACCCTGAAAAAATCGAGGAATACATCGCCGCTGAGGGCTATACGGCGCTGGCAAAAGCGCTTACCCAGATGACACCTGAAGAAATCATAGAGGAAATAAAGCATTCCGGTCTGCGTGGACGAGGCGGTGCTGGATTCCCTACAGGACTGAAATGGGAATTTGTCGCCAGGGAGAATGGGGACGAGAAATATATCATATGTAACGCTGATGAGGGAGATCCGGGCGCCTTCATGGATCGAAGCATCATCGAATCTGACCCGCATTCAATACTCGAAGGCATGGTTATCGGTGCCAAAGCGATGGGGGCAAGCAAGGGATATGTCTACATCCGAGATGAATATCCCTTAGCAGTGGAGCGAGTAATCTTAGCCATTGAACAAGCAAGAGAATATGGACTCCTGGGCGATGACATACTTGGAACTGGACATAAGTTTGACATTGATGTTGTCAGGGGAGCAGGAGCCTTTGTATGCGGCGAAGAGACCGCCTTGATTGCTTCCGTTGAGGGTAGAATCGGTGAGCCGCGGCCCAGACCTCCCTTCCCGGCTCAGAAAGGTCTGTGGGGCAAACCAACCAACATCAACAACGTGGAAACCTGGGCCAATGTGCCCGTGATAATTAACCGGGGAGCCGATTGGTTCTCGCAAATCGGCTCCGAGGGAAGCAAAGGTACCAAGGTATTTTCAGTGGCCGGGAAAGTCAAAGACACCGGGCTGGTTGAAGTTCCCATGGGAATTACCCTCGGCAATATCATCTTCGATATCTGTGGTGGGATGCACTCCGAAAAGAAATTCAAATCCATTCTTATCGGCGGTCCCTCGGGAGGATGCGTTCCCGCTGAACTCCTGAACGTACCCATTGACTATGAAAGTCTGGTAGAGGCCGGTTCAATGATGGGTTCGGGCGGAATGGTCGTGGCCGACGAGGATACCTGCATGGTGGATATGGCCAGGTATTTCCTGAATTTCACCAAAGACGAATCGTGCGGCAAGTGCACCCCCTGTCGTGAAGGTATCCCCCGGATGCTTGAAATCCTTACCAAATTCACCGAGGGCCAGGGTGAAATGGAGGATCTCCAACTACTTGATGCGCTGGCCGAAAATATTAAGGCAACCGCCCTTTGCGGTCTTGGCAATACGGCACCGAATCCTGTCCTCACAACCCTGCGATATTTCATGGATGAATATCTGACCCACATTGAGGACAAGAAATGCCCTGCCCATGCCTGCCGACAGTTAAATACCTACCTCATTGATCCTGAAATCTGTGTCAGGGACGGCCATGGTTGCGGCGTCTGTCGCCGTGATTGTCCGGAAAATGCGATCTCCGGTGAAAAGAATAAGGCCCATGTCATCGACCAGGAAATCTGCGAGAAGTGCGGAATATGTTATGAGGTCTGCAATTTCAACGCCATTTTTATCGAATAAGGAGTAAAGCATGGTTTCCATAACCATTGATGGAAAACCAGTCCAGGTTGAAAAAGGCTCCACCATCTTAGCAGCTGCACAACAGCTTGACATCAAGATTCCAACTTTGTGCTACCACCCGCTCCTGGAACCCTACGCTGCCTGTCGGATATGCAACGTGGAAGTGACTGCCGGAATCGAGTCTAAATTGATGACCGCCTGCAATACTCAGGTGCAGGAGGGCATGGAAGTCCAGACCGCCTCCGAAGCGGCACTGACCGCCCGCAGGATCAACCTCCAGCTGCTCATGGCCCGTGCCCCGGCAGCAGAAGTCGTCTGGCAAATGGCCGCGGAGATAGGCATCGAAGAAACGCCCTTCATTATGGAAAAGCCGGATCAGAAATGCATCCTTTGCGGGCTCTGCGTCCGCGCCTGTGAATCTATCGTCGGCACCGCAGCCATCGGTTTCGCCCACCGGGGCATCGACCGCGAGGTCACCACGCCCTACCAGATCCAATCCGATGTGTGCATCACCTGCGGGGCGTGCGCCTACTTCTGCCCCACCGGCGCCATCACCATGGAGGACATTAAGGGCCGCACGGTGATCCACCAGGAAATGACCCTGGGGCCTCCCAAGGCCATCTATATCCCCTTCATGCAGGCGGTACCCAATGTGCCGGTCATCAATACCGAGGCCTGCATCCACTTCAAGACCGGCAACTGCGGCATCTGTCAGCAGGTCTGCGAACCGGACGCGATTGATTATGAGCAGGAGGATGAGTACGAGGAAATTGAAGTCGGCACGATTGTGCTGGCCACCGGCTTCCAGACTTTCGACCCCGCCCGCGTCGCCCAGTACGGCTACGGCCGCCTGCCGAACGTCATCACCAGTCTGGAGTTTGAGCGCCTCAGCAATGCCTCCGGCCCCACCGGCGGCGACATTCAGCTGGAAGATGGCACCAAACCGGGCCGCATTGGCATCATCCATTGTGTGGGTTCCCGCGATAAGAATACCAACGCCTACTGTTCGAAAGTCTGCTGCATGTACTCCCTGAAAATTGCTCATCTGGCCATGGAGAAGACCGGCGCCGA
This sequence comes from Candidatus Neomarinimicrobiota bacterium, assembly GCA_041862535.1. Taxonomy (NCBI): domain Bacteria; kingdom Pseudomonadati; phylum Fidelibacterota; species Fidelibacterota bacterium. The sequence goes on from JBGVTM010000021.1 coordinate 3,178, forward strand.
AGTGTACAACTTCTATATCGACATGCGCACTCCCGGCAAGGGCTATGAGGAGTTCTACGATCGCTTGCTGGAAGAGGGTAATCATTTTATTCGGGGACGCGTGGCGGAAGTTACCGATTGGGCCATGATACCGGAAGAAGAGGGCAAGCTCGTTATCCGGGCGGAGGATACCCTCGTCGGCATGGTGCGGCGGATTCCCGTGGACATGGTCATTCTGGCCGTGGGGCTGGAGCCCGTGCACGATGCTGAGGAAGTGCGCCGCTTATTCAACATCAGCTGCGGCGCCGAGGGCTGGTTCCTGGAGCGGCATCCAAAACTGGCGCCGGTATCCACCTTCACCGACGGTGTTTTCCTGGCGGGTGTCTGCCAGGGGCCAAAAGACATCCCCGATAGCGTGGCCCAGTCCGGCGCGGCGGCCGCCGAAGCCCTGGCCCTGGCTGATCGGGGCTACGTAGAACTGGAACCGAATACCGCCTTCGTCCTCGAGGATGATTGCTCCGGCTGCAAGACCTGTATCGCCCTCTGCCCCTTCTCCGCCATCAGCTTCGATGGTGACAAGGAAGTGGCGGTGATGAATGAAGCCCTGTGCAAGGGGTGCGGCGTCTGCGTGGCCGCCTGCCCCTCCGGATCAATACAACAACATCTATTCACCGACGAACAAATCTACGCCGAAATCGAGGGGGTTTTAAGCTATGTCTGAAACCCAGTCCACTCATAGTGCATCCAACTTTGAACCCCGCATTGTCGCCTTCTTCTGTACCTGGTGCACCTATACGGCAGCCGACCTGGCGGGCACCTCCCGGATGACCTATGCCCCCAACGTGCGGGTCATCCGCCTTATGTGTTCCGGGCGCATCGATCCCCAGTTCATCCTGGCGGCCTTCCGCGAAGGAGCCGACGGCGTGCTCATCGGCGGCTGCCACCCGGGAGACTGCCACTATCAAGAGGGCAACTACAAGACCCTCCGCCGGTATACCCTCCTGAAGCGCTTGCTGGCGTCCCTGGGCATTGAAGATGAGCGCCTGCGACTGGAATGGATCTCCGCCTCGGAAGGTGATAAAGTCAAGCAGGTCGTCAACGATATGGTAGCTAAAATCCGCCAGCTGGGCCCCTTACGCCTGGCACCGCTGCCAACGCCGGTTATGGCTGAAGCGGCCGTCCCGGCTGCCGCCGAGATGGCAGGAGCAGCATCATGAGCAAACCCAAAGTAGCATTTTACTGGTGTGCATCTTGTGGCGGCTGCGAGGAAGCCGTAGTCGACCTGGCGGAGGGCATCCTGCCCGTCGTGGAGGCCGTGGATATCGTCTTCTGGCCCGTAGCACTGGATTTCAAACGCTCCGACGTGGAAGCCATGGCCGATGGCGAGATCGCCGCCTGCTTCGTCAATGGAGCCATCCGCACCTCCGAACAGGAGGAAATGGCCCAGCTGCTGCGCCGCAAAGCACAACTGCTGATCGCCTTCGGCAGCTGCGCCCATATGGGCGGAATCCCCGGCCTGGCCAATTTCAAGGACCGCGACAGTATCCTGGAGCGTGTCTACCAGGAGGTCCCCACGATAGGTAATCCCGAGAAGACCCGCCCCCAAGAAGAAACCCCCATTGACGGCGACGAATCCCTGACCCTGCCCGCCTTTAGCAACACGGTCCGCACCCTCGATCAGACCGTGGACGTGGACTACTACCTGCCGGGATGCCCGCCCCCGGTTAAGTTGATCGTGAACGCGGTCACAGCCATCCTGGAAGGCAAGCTGCCACCCAAGGGCACCGTGCTCGCTCCCGATAAGGCCTTGTGCGACGAGTGCCCCCGGAAGGAGACCAAGCCGGAGGAAATGAAGATCGAGCAGTTCAAACGCCCCCATCAGATCATAATTGATCCCGAGGAATGCCTGCTGGCCCAGGGACTTTTATGCCTGGGCCCGGCCACCCGCAGTGGCTGCGAGGCCGCCTGTATCAATGGTAATATGCCCTGCACCGGCTGCCTGGGACCCACCAGCCGCGTAAAGGACTACGGCGCCAAGGCTCTCTCGGCCATTGCCTCTTCCCTGGAGGCCGACGACGAGCAGACAATCGCCCGTCTAATGGAAGGCATCGTAGATCCGGCAGGCACCTTTTATCGCTACAGCCTTCCGGCTTCTTTACTGCATCGACGCCGGCAGACAACAGAAGGAACTGAGGCATGAGCCAGACTATCGTCATCGATCCCATTACCCGCCTGGAGGGCCACGGCAAGATCGATATCATCCTGAATGATCAGGGCAACGTCGATCGGGCTTACTTTCGAGTCCCCGAGCTGCGCGGCTTCGAGAAGTTCGCCGAAGGTCGCCCCGCCGAGGATATGCCCCAGATAACCTCCCGCATCTGCGGCGTCTGCCCCACCGCCCATCATATGGCCTCTACCAAAACCCTGGATGACCTCTACAAAGTGGACCCACCACCAGCCGCCAAGAAAATCCGGGAGATGGTCTATACCTGTTTCATGGTAGAAGACCATGCCCTGCACTTCTACTTCCTGGGAGGACCCGATTTTGTGGTGGGACCAACCGCTCCCAAGGCCGAGCGGAATATCCTTGGTGTGCTCGGCAAAGTCGGATTGGAAATCGGCAAAGAAGTTATCGGGCTGCGCAAACAGATTCGCGATCTTATTTCTCTGGCCGGCGGCAAGGTGATCCACCCAGTCTTCGGCCTGCCCGGCGGCATCTCCAAAGCGCTCACTGCCGAAGACCAGGAGAAATTTATCGCCGGCGCCAACCACGCTGTCGAATTCGGCCTCTTCAGCCTGAATCTCTTCAACGACGTGGTGCTGAAGAATCCCGACTATGTGGGCCACATCACCTCCGATACTTACACCCACGAGACCTACTACATGGGTCTTATGGATGAAAACAACAAGGTCAACTTCTATGACGGGCAAATACGGGTGGTATCCCCCGATGGGAAGGAGTTCGTCAAGTTCCCCGTCCAGCAATATTTAGAGCACGTGGCCGAACACGTTGAACCGTGGAGCTACGTCAAGTTTCCCTATCTGGCAACCGTGGGATGGACCGGCTTCGAGGACGGCATTAAGAGCGGCGTTTACTGCGTGGCGCCCCTGGCCCGCCTGAACGCTTCCGACGGCATGGCCACTCCCAAGGCCCAGGAAGCCTACGAGCTGTATAATAAAACGCTAGGAGGCAAGCCTGTCCATCACACCCTCGCCAACCACTGGGCCCGGCTCATCGAACTGCTCTATGCCGCCGAGCGGTTGAAGGAACTGGCCAATGATCCCGACATCATCAATCCGGATGTTCGCACCATTCCCACCGCGACTCCGGAAGAGGGCATGGGCGTAGTGGAAGCCCCCAGGGGCACTCTCTTCCATCACTACCAGACTGACGAGCGGGGGGTCATCACCAAGGCCAACCTCATTGTCGCCACCCAGAACAACGCCGCCCGCATCGCCATGTCGGTGGACAAGGCCGCCCGGGGCCTCATCAAGAACGGCAAGGTGGATGATGGCATTCTCAATATGGTGGAGATGGCCTTCCGGGCCTACGATCCCTGCCATGGCTGCGCTACCCATGCTCTGCCCGGACAGATGCCCCTGATCGTCAGCATTTACGACCAGCAGCATAACCTGCTCCAGGAAGTCCGCCGGGACGGGTAACCTTATGCGCCCACTGGTCCTCGGGCTGGGCAACGACCTCTTATCCGACGATACTGTTGGCATCCTGGCGGCCCGGGCCCTCAAACAACAGCTGCCCCACCAGGCCGATGTGATCGAAAGCCCCCTGGCCGGACTGGCACTCCTGGATATACTCACCGGCTACTCCCAGGCGGTGATCATTGATGCCATCTGCACCGGCCAGCACCCACCCGGAACCATCATCCGGCTCGGCCTGGATGACCTCTCCCGGGTACGCGCCCCAACCCCGCACTTCAGCGGCCTGCCGGAAATCTTCGCCTTGGCACAGCAGCTCCAGCTCGATTTCCCGCAGGACCTGGTCATCTTCGCTATGGAGGTCGAGGACCCCTTCACCATCGGGGGCGGCCTGAGCCCGGCCGTCAGGCACGCCCTGCCTGCCTTGATAGATCAAGTCGCCGCCCAGGTGACCGAATGGGCGCAGACTCCCGCCACACCACCGGCTGACTAATCCCTCCCCGTACCGGGAAGAAAAAGCCATGCTCCCCAGGGTGATCTGGCGTAATTTTCCTTAAACAATCCCCCGGGAGACATACAATGGCTAGTCCAAAAGGCATACAGAGCTCCGGCACCCACGTACGGCGACCAGCAGCCCGGGGCTTTTACCCCGGTGACTGCCAGGCCCAGCTGCTTTCCTTTCTCGCCGATAGCCACCCTCCGGACGACCTGCCCCAGCCCCTGCGCGGAGCGGCGCTGCCCCACGCCGGTTGGATGTATTCCGGTCGCGTAGCAGCCCATACCCTGGACTGCTTTCAGAAATCCCCGCCGCCGGAAACGGTGGTATTCTTTGGTACCCCGCATTACCGGGCCGGACTCGATCACGCCCTCTACCCTGAGGGCGAATGGGAAACCCCTCTGGGCAACTTGCCGGTGGACAACACCGGCGGGGAGGCGGTCCTGGCGGCGGCAGGCAATTTGTTGCGATCCGACCCCCAGGCACACGAATATGAGCACTCCATCGAGGTGCTGACGCCGATGGTGAAATACCTTTTCCCCCAGGCAGCCATCGTGCCTATTCTCGTGCAGCCTGAGGCGTCGGCTGTCCACCTGGGAGTGCTGACCGCCCGGGCTATAACCCGGCTTCCTCGCAGGGCCATCTTCCTGGGCTCCAGCGACCTCACCCACTACGGCCCCCAGTTCGGCCTGACACCCGCCGGAAGCGGACCCAGGGCACAGGCCTGGATGGAGGACAACGACCGGCACCTCATTGACATCCTGTGTCACGGCACCGGCGAGGAGGTCCTTCGGGAGGCTTTGAATCACCATAACGCCTGCGGCTCCGGCGCCCTGGCCGCCCTCAAAGGCGCCATGAAAGAGCTGAACGCCGCCCAGGGACGTCTGGTTCTATACGCCACCAGCTACGCTGTCGAACCGGAACCGGTCTTCCGCCAGGCGGTGGGCTACGCGGGGGTGGTTTTCTAGCCAGCTGGATTCCGGATGCCAGCATGAGATTAAATGCTCAGTCCTTCCACGCACGAAATAATGAGGTGATTGCATTACTAGCCGAGCCGCCGTTGACGATTTCATGGCCCAGCGCAGCCTGGCCGTGGTCGGCGTCTCCCGCAGCGGCAAGAAGTTCGGCAATATGGCCTACCGCGAGCTCAAGGCCAGGGGCTACCGCCTCTTCCCCATCCACCCCGCAGCCGAAAGCCTCGAGGGCGACCGCTGCTACCCCAACTTGAGCACCCTCCCGGAAACCGTCGGCGGTGTGCTCATCGTCGTTCCGCCGGATCAGACCGCGCAGGTAGTCCGGGACATTACCGCCGCCGGCATCAGCCGGGTCTGGATGCAGCAGGGTGCCGAGTCGCAGGCTGCCATCCGCTACTGCCAGAAAAACGGCATCAGCACCGTGCACGGCGAGTGCATCCTCATGTTCGCCGAACCCCTGAAGTTCTACCACAAACCCCACCGCTGGCTCTGGCGGCTGCTGGGCAAGCTGCCCCGGTAAAAGGCGGGAAGCCGGCCTATGTAGAGAGGGGGCAACCATGATTAAAATAATCTCGCGCTTATCTTGCCTGAGCATTGGAATAATCACGTCGCTGCTCATCGGCTGTGCGGGCAAGCTGGAAGAACCAATTGACCTTGAAGGACTGCGCAGCAGCGGCGATGACTGGACCGTCCTCCGGCAGGATACCCTCGCCGACGGCGGAGCCCTCAAACTCCACCACGATAAGTGGCTGATGTACTTCCTGCACTGGCGGCCCTTGACCACTGACCGGGAGGAAGTCACTAGCGAATATGTCCGCCGGCTCATGCTCTCCTTCTGGGGACCGGACATGCCCTTCACCCTGAGCGACACTACCGGCCAACTGCGGGTCGCCGGACATCAGGCCTATTCTGTCGACGGCACCATCTACGAGGGGCGTATTCATTCCCGGTTTATCGTCTGGAACTGCCCCCGGACCCACCGGCAGTTCATCTCCGACTGCAACATCAATGTCGGCCGCGGAACAGCACCCGAACTCCTGGACCTCCAGCAAGACATCACGCTCACCATCGCCTGCCACGGCCAACCGACCTCCTATGAACACCCCCGCTTGACTCAGGAATATGTTTCAGAAGCGTACAACCTCTCTTTCTCGATCCCCGCGAACTGGCGCACGAACGCGTACTACGACGAAAAATGGTTCCCGGAAGGCCTGACCGCCACCAACGGCTCGCTCTGGACGTTGCTGACCGACTCCGAGAAATATGTCGAGCTGCTGTGGGATAAAGCGCCGACCGCGCTCTCGGAAAACCTGTTCCATCAATACCTTCAGCGCATCGAGAGCGATTCCGTCGTCGCCAGGGTCACCTCCAGACTCGTCGACCTGGAGGTCGATAGCATTTCCGCCCGCGAAGGCTACCTGCTGGGAACAGGTTCCTTCGGATGGCAGCTCCAGTCCGCTGACCGGCAGCTGACCAGGCCCTTCCTGTTCAAAGCCTTCTTGTGGAACTACCGCGACACCACTTACTTTCTACTGGCGTCGATGGTGTCGTTGCAGGAGTTCTGGCAAATCCCCGTGGACCTGAAGCCAACAACCGCAGTATTCAACGACTTCCTACACGCTGAACTCCTGCCCAATGTCAGGGCTTTCGACAAAAGGTATCCGGACTAGAATGGCCTTGCGCTACCCGCAAACACCATCCAGGCCGCTTAAATTCACGCGTCATACACAAAGGAATGCCATGTACCAGAAACCTCATATCCTACTGTTGGGTTTGTCTCTTCTGCTTGCCGCCGGCTGCGGCGAGAAACCCGCCGACCAGGCCGTCATCGGAAAGGAAATCACCACCGACTCCGGCCTCAAGTATGTGGACCACGTCATCGGCACCGGACCTACCCCTGGGGTCGGCCAGACCATCGCCGTACACTACACCGGCCGCCTCACCGACGGCACCAAGTTCGACAGCTCCCTCGACCGCGGACAGCCCTTCGTCTTCCAGGTCGGAACCGGCCAGGTCATCAAGGGCTGGGACGAAGGACTCCTGACCATGCGCGCCGGCGGCAAACGCACCCTCACCATCCCCCCGCACCTGGCCTACGGCGAACGCGGCGCCAGCAACGTCATCCCACCCAACGCTACCCTCATCTTCGACGTGGAACTGCTCGAAATCCGCCGCTAGCACCACTCCTATATAGCATACGGCACCTGCTACCCGGCGCTGGATAATATCGCAGAAGTCCGATCAATCCCTCAAATACCAGGATTGCCACATGAATATCGTCGATCTCACCGTGGAACATGAAAATCTCTACTTCGTCTGCCTGGAAGATTGGTCCGATGAGATGAAGGAGGCGGGCGATCATAAACAGAACTGGTATGCCGCCATGCGGGACAAGGGGCTGCGGGTCAAATTGGCCCTGGACGATTCAGGCCAGGTCGGCGGTATGATTCAGTACGTGCCCGTCGAGCACTCGTTTATAGAAGGGCAGGATTTATACTTCATCCATTGTATCTGGGTTCACGGCTACAAGCGGGGCCGCGGCAACTTCCAGAAAAAGGGCCTGGGTACAGCCCTGCTCCAGGCCGCCGAGACCGATGCCCGCGACAGGGGCGCCAGGGGCATCGCGGCCTGGGGCATTTCTATGCCGTTCTGGATGAAGGCCTCCTGGTTCCGGAAACGCGGCTACACCAGGGTCGATAAGCAGGGGATGCAGGTGCTTTTATGGAAGCCCTTCACTGACGACGCCGTCCCCCCGAAATGGATCGAGCCCAAAGCACCGCCGGAACCGGTCCCCGGCCAGGTCACGGTCACCGCCTTCATGAATGGTTGGTGCCCATCACAGAATATAGTCTGCGAACGGGCCCGGCGCGCCGCCACCGGGTTCGGCGATAAGGTGGCCTTCCGGCTAATCGACACCTTCGACCGCCAGGCAGTCCGGAAATGGGGCCAGGCCGATGCGCTGTTCATCGACGGCAAACAGGTCCGCACCGGCCCCCCACCCGCCTACGACAAAATCCGGAAACTCATCGCCCGGCGCGTGAAAAGGCTCTAAGCAGCCCCACCGATACCAGTGGAGTCCCCCGCTATGCCGAAACTATCCCTCTCCCTCAAAATTTACCTCGCCCTCGTGCTCACCCTGGCCATCCTGGCGGCCGTCAGTGTCTTCCTGCCCGCCTATCAGGAACTGGTGCCCACCCGCGAACTCCCGGCCTCCAGACCGGTCCTGGCCCTCGTTAATGCCGCCATCATGCTGGTGCTCTACGGCGGCCTGGGCTACCTGGGCCTGGTCCTCGCGCAGAAGCTCGCCTTCGCCGACATCTGGGACCCGGCCGTCTCCAACCGGCAGCGGTTCCTGGTACCGGCTCTGGTCGGGCTCGCGTTGGGGGTATTCCTCATCCTTGCCGACGCGGTCTTCAGCCGCTT
>JBGVTM010000022.1 GCA_041862535.1 Candidatus Neomarinimicrobiota bacterium
CCCGAAATCCACTGCCCAGGTGTCAAGCCCTATGCTAGCTACCCGGCCGCCAACCCGCGCAACGCTGCGCCTCAACCCTTCCTTAATCTGCTCGAACAGGTACAAGACATCCCAATGAAGGCTGTCAAGGATGCGCGCCGGCCCGTTCGGAAAGCGGTATGTCTCTTCGAGCCGGAGCCTGGCCCCATCGAAGCGCCCGACTACAGCCCGACCGCTCTCCGCCCCCAGGTCAAGAGCGATATAATTCCGAATCATGTCTGGCCACTCCTTTTATCGAAAGACATTATACCACGAAACGTCCGGAGCGACCAACCAAATTTCCGAACAAAATCGGGAGAGATCGGGCAGGCCTATGGAGAAGAAGAGAGAACAATTTCCATGATGGCACGGGGTTTCATTCGAGACTTTCATCAAACCCTCAATTGAGGCAAAATTTGACTGCAAAAAGGTTTTATGTTATCCTTATGTACCCGGTTACTCTTTCAAAATTCATCAGTTCCGGGCCGGGAAAGAAACAGTTCTTGGAAATCGGGAGAGAGGAGGTGAGGTTTAGGAAAACAATCTCTCTTAGCGCCACCTGAACATAACAAGAATTTAACAAAAGGAGGTAAGAAAGATGAAAGGCAAATTTGTGAGGTTTTTCGGCCTCGTGCTTCTCTTTCTGCTACCCTTCCTGGCGGCAATGCCCGCTCTGGGAGCAGAAGAGGTGCAGACCGGGGGCACGCTTATGATGCGTACCCCCCAAGATAACGATAACTATGACCCCCACACCAACGATTTGATGGTCTTCCGCCAGACAATCCGCCTGGCCATCTATGACACTCTGGTGCGCTATGATGAGAACCTGGAGATGGAGCCCATGCTGGCCGAATCGTGGGAGAACCCCGACGACACGACCTATATCTTCCACCTGCGCGAAGGGGTTAGCTGGCATGACGGCGAGCCCTTCAATGCCGCCGACGTGGTCCATAGTTTCGAGCGCGTCATGAACCCCGACACAGGCTCCTACCTGGCCACTCGCCTAGCACAGGTGGATAGCGTAGAAGCGCTCGATGACCATACTGTCAAAGTCGTCATGAAAGAGGTCAACGCGGCCTTCCTGGACAACCTGGTGGCTATCTCCATTGTTCCGGAACACGTGGGGGACGAAATCCGCAGCAACCCGGTCGGCACCGGCTCCTTCACCTTTGTGGAATGGGAGCCCAACGAGCGCATCGTCCTGGCCAAAAACGAGAACTACTGGAAGGAGGGCCTGCCCTACCTGGATAAAATCGTGTTCAAGATTATCCCCGATACCCAGGTGGCGCTCACCAACCTGGAGGCCGGTGAGGTTGACTTGGTTGACTGGCTCACCCCCGCCGATGCTGAAATCGCCAAGACGTTGGAAGGCGTGGAATTGTACGTTGTGCCTGACACCACCCAATTGGCTTTCTGGGAGGTCAGCCCTACCAGTGCCGTTGAGCCCTTGCGCGACCCTAAAGTGCGCCAGGCCCTGGTCATGTGCATTGACCGCGAGGCCATCGGCGACTTGGTCTTCAAAGGCTACGGTCAGCCGGCCATCAACCCCATCCCTGAAAAGAGTTGGGCCTACACCGAGATCAAAGATTACGGTTACGACCCGGCCAAAGCCAAAGAGCTCCTGGCCGAACTGGGCTACAAAGAGGGCGATATTTCGTTCAAGATTATCACCTGGGCCGGGTATAAGACCCTGGAAGACATGTCCCTCGTCTGGCAGCAGGGACTGGCCGAAGCCGGGGTGAATTGTGAGGTGGAAGTGCTGGAGGTGCAAGTCATGCTGGGCAAGTATACCAGCTTCGACTACGACGTAACGACCAACGTCTACGCCCCTTCGCCCGACCCCAACTCCTGGTTCGACGTGGTTATGATGCCTCACCTTCGCTCTGAGTCCGTAGCGATCAAGGCGGACTACGACAACCCGGAAATGTTCGACCTGATCATTGCCGCCAATTCCACGCTCGAGCAGGAAAAGCGCAAGGGGATGTACGCCCGCCTCCAGGAATGGAACAACGAAGAACTGGTATGCATCCTCGCCTGGCGGGAAGCCATCATCGCCGCCCACAAACCGATCGTGCACGGCTTCATCATCAACGGCCTGGCCGACCGCAACCTGAGTGAAACCTGGATCGAGCATTAGATAGTTAATGGTTAATTGAAGGTGAGGGATGGCTTCGCCGTCCCTCACCTTCCCCTTAAATCACCATTCGCCATGTCAAGATACATTCTGCGCCGAATTTTGCAATTTATCCCGGTGGTATTATTGGCTTCGATGATTGTTTTCACTGTTGTCCGCCTGACTCCTGGCGACCCGGCGCAGGTGCAATTTGGGCCCCGGGCCAATGACCCACGCTTTGCCGAAGCGCTCCAGGCCCTGCGGCACAAAATGGGTCTGGACAAACCCATCCCGATGCAATATTTCATCTGGCTGGGGCACATGGCGCGCGGAGATCTAGGAGCCTCCATCCGCAGCGGGAGACCTGTTTTGGAAATGATTCTCAGGAAGCTGCCCGCCACTCTGGAACTGATTGCCGGAGGGCTGTTTTTCGGCCTGCTTTTCGGGCTGCCTATCGGCCTCCTCTCCGGGCTCAAATATCGCTCTTTCCTCGACCGGTTCAGCAGTCTCCTCTCCTGGCTTGGCTTGGCCGTCCCCGTCTTCTGGCTGGGGCTTTTGCTCATCCTCATCTTCGCCGTGCACTTCCGGTGGCTTCCAGCTTCGGGCTATGTCCCTCTCACTGAGGATCCCTGGGAGAACATCCGCCACCTGATTATGCCTGCTATCAGCCTGGGCGTATATGAACTGGCTCTCTTC
>JBGVTM010000023.1 GCA_041862535.1 Candidatus Neomarinimicrobiota bacterium
AGAACGGAACCGGGAAGGAGCTGGCGGCAAGAGAGATTCATCGTCAGTCCACGCGGGCTGACGAAGTGTTCATCTCGGTGGACATGGGCGCGATACCCGAGACCCTGTTTGAAAGCGAGCTTTTTGGCCACGTCAAGGGAGCCTTCACAGACGCCAAGGAAAACCGGGCCGGAAGGTTCGAAATGGCATCCGGCGGCACCCTGTTTTTAGACGAGATTGGCAATTTGCATCTCCCGCTTCAGGCCAAGCTTTTGGCCGCGTTGCAGAACCGCACGGTAACACGGGTGGGATCGGGTACGCTCGTACCCATAGACATCCGGCTGATTTGCGCCACGAACACGCCCATCTACGAGATGGTGGAGGAGAACCGGTTTCGTCAGGATCTCCTTTACCGGATCAACACGGTGGAGATAAGGCTCCCGCCTCTCCGGGAGCACGCCGAGGACATTCCGCTTCTGGTTGAGCACTTTCTGGGTATCTACTGTCGGAAATACCAGAAACCCACAAAGAAGATCCAGGCGTCGACCTTGACCAGGCTTGAAAAATACAGTTGGCCCGGAAACGTTCGCGAGCTGCGACACGCGGTGGAGAGGGCGGTGATCATGAGCGATTCGGATGCGCTTGAGCCGGAGGATTTCTTCCTGACACAGCCCCGGACCAAACGTGACGGCTTGGCATTGGAGACTTACAATCTGGACTTAGTGGAGGAGAAAGTCATCCGAAAGGTCCTGGCCAAGCACGGCGGTAATGTTTCGTACGCGGCCAAAGAACTCGGTCTGACCAGAACGTCACTCTATCGGAGAATTCAGAAGTATGGGCTATAGGTCATTTCGCGTAATCTGCATGATCAGGATCGCACTGCTGGCGGCTACCATCTTTCTTTTAATCTACCTGGTGCGCGAGACCTCGCTGTTTGCCACCAGCCTGATAGTGGGAGCCGCGATCATACTGGAGGTGGTCTCGCTCATCCACTACGTCGAGAAAACCAACAGAGACCTGTCCAGATTTCTCGCCTCCATAAGGTATTCCGATTTTTCGCAGACATTTTCAAGCCGCCAAGGGGGCTCCTCTTTTCAGGAGCTCAATGCCGCATTCGCGGATGTGATCTCTGAGTTCCAGAGGGTCCGCTCCGAGAAAGAGGCTCAGTACCGTTATCTTCAGACTCTGGTGCAGCACATCGGACTGGGGATCTTGTCCTTCGATCAGACGGGAAGAGTGGATCTAATCAACAGCGCCGCGAAACGCCTGCTGGGAGTCAACCACCTGAAGAACGTCAGATCGCTGGAATCGTTTTCACCGCGCCTGGTTGAGACTCTGTTGAATTCCAAGCCGGGAGAAAGGGCACTGGTCAAGGTGGATGATGGCGAAGAGACCCTCACCCTTGCCGTCTGTGCCACTGAGTTCAGGCTTCCCGACCGCTCCATCACCTTAGTCTCCATGCAGGATATCGAAAGCGAGCTGGCCGAGCAGGAGATGACGGCCTGGCAGAAGCTCATCCGGGTCCTGACCCATGAGATAATGAACTCTGTTACCCCCATCGCTTCCCTGGCTTCGACGGTCAACGATCTGGTGGCCAAAGCGGAGGAATCGCCACACGACGGCTCGGTCCGCGTCAGCCCCGAGGCGAAGGAAGACATTCGTGAGGCCGCCTTGACCATTCACAACAGAAGTGAGGGACTTCTGCATTTTGTGGATGCGTACAGGAATTTGACCCGAATCCCCAGGCCCAACTTCGAGATATTTCCGGTCAGAGAGCTTTTGGAGCGGGTGGGCCAGCTGATGAAAAAGCAGATCGAGGAGCCAGGCATCCAGCTGGTGACCGAAGTCGAGCCGAGAAGCCTGGAGCTTACCGCGGACCCAGAATTGATCGAGCAGGTGTTGATAAATCTGATGCTGAACTCCATCGAGGCCTTGGAAGATGCCTCGGACGGAAAGATCGAACTACAATCGCGGCTGGATGACCGGGGGAGAGTCGCCATCACCGTCACCGACAACGGCCCCGGCATCACGGATGACGTCAGGGAGAAGATATTCACCCCGTTTTTTACCACCAAGGAGGAGGGCTCCGGCATCGGCTTGAGCCTATCCAGGCAGATCATGCGGCTTCATAAGGGAACCGTTAGCTTCAAATCAGTTCGCAACGAGTCGACGGTCTTTACCCTGCGTTTCTGATTATCCCCCCAGACGTCGCGTCTCGGGAATACAGATGTCCAACGATTTCCTTTGCCTTGTGCATCTTAGTGGAGACCCTGATGGCAGGGTAGCTGACGATCAAGCCTTGCTGGTGCAGTCGACTCCGAGCTCAATCCTACCCTCTTTTCAGTCGTTCAACAAGGTGTAAAAAGATATCGAAAAGTTCCCTTATTAGCTTGATGAGCTGCCGATCTACAAGACAGTTGCTGACGAAAGGACAAGCAGCATGCAACCCCTCACCCGAAGGGCTGAGT
>JBGVTM010000024.1 GCA_041862535.1 Candidatus Neomarinimicrobiota bacterium
ACAGCGGAAGATAAGAGAGGTAATGCCATCCGCCGGCCGGAACCCGTTGGGAACCCGATCGCTATACCTGGCCATATCGCGCTGCGGGTCCCACTGTACGGCTGAGTCCACCATTTCTGCCACCTGCTCGTCGGTCATATCGGGAGTGAATTGGAGGGGTGGGCGGAAATCCACGACTATTTTGAAGCGCCGGGGCCAGCGGGCCCAACCGGGCCAGGCCAGATAGCCGTTGTGCATGATCACAGGGTAAACGGGAAGACCCAGCCGGCGGAAGAGCTTGCCCGTAGCCGCCACTGTAGGGCGAGTGACGCCGTCCCAGTTCCGTTCCCCCTCCGGCATGATGATGATCATACGGTTGTCTTTGATAAAGCGCATTAGCTCCCGCACCGGCGTTGCTTGAGGTTGAAACTTGCGGGTAGGCACCAGCCCGATCTTCTTAAATACCCAAGCGAGAAATCCACCCCGGAAGTACTCCTCCACCATAACGGAAGCGGTGGGCTCAAAAAGAAAGACATTGATAATAAATCCGTCGTAGAGATTACTGTGATTGGCGATAATGAAACAGGGCCCGGCAACGGGCAGATGCTTTTTGCCGATGACCCTGGGACGGAACAACAGCCGCAGAGACGGCACCAATACCAGGCGCACTAAACGATAGACCCAAGGGTTGAAAGTACGCGTTGGTTTAGAATACCAGCGGATATGTCTTGCCTTTAAATGCGTAAATGAGTGGAGGATAATCTAAGAAAAAATGAGTCGGTGCGTGCAACAGTTCTTCCCCCGATGTAATTTTCGTCCTTTGCTGCCGGAGCCAAATCCGAGAAATCAGGAAGCCCCGTTACATGCTCCATGAACCCACCACATCCATTACCGATTTTATCCTGGGCCTGGAGACCCTTATCCTTGCGGCCCTTCTAGCAATGAATGGGCACCATTTCCCCAGTCAGCCGTATTGGATCACAACCCTTGCGCTTCTTGGCGTAGCGGCGCTCCTGGGAGGTGTCGCCCATGGATTAGCTTACCACTCCCTGTTTACGGGCATCTACCTCGGCCTGGCAATCATGATGGCCACTTTCGTACTTGCCGCACTTACGGATTCCTTCGGCCCCGAGCTGGTACTAAAGGCTCGCTGGTTGGTGGCAGTTCTGGCTCTGATCTTCCTGATTATAGCCTGGTTTTACCCCAGCCGCATCCTGACTTTTGCAGCGGTGGAAGCGGTGGTGATGTTTCTGGCTCTGATTGTGTATATTCGGCTGGCCCTGGTGCAGGCTGTTCCCGGCGCCGGATATCTTTCCGCAGGTACCGCCTTCACATTGGCCGCAGCAGCCCTACTGCTAAAAAAAGTGCAACTTACACTCGTCTGGACATTCGACGGTAACGGCGTCTACCACTTAGTCCAAATGGTGGGGGTGTTATTCTTTTACCTTGGTCTGAGCCTGCGGGCGTAAAGAGGTTACGGACCCACAGCGGCTGACGATCCTATTCGGTAGTCAGGGATTTCCAATTCCGATCAATACTGCCAGCGGCTACCGTGATCAGGTTCTTTGGTTTGATATACTTCTGGACGGCCGCATTGACCTCTTCCAGCTTCAGAGCGTTGATCTCTTCCACATACTCATCAATGTAGGTGATTTCTTTTCCACGCTCGAGGATGTCCAGAATGGTGGAGGCCATGCCAGAGGTCGTAACCAGGCTGACTTTATAATTGCCTATAAGGGTGGTTTTTTTTACCGACAATTCTTCGGTAGTTACCCCCTTCTCCACCCACTTTCCCAGCTGCTTATAGACAGAGGCCTTGCCTTTCTTCAACAGATTAGGAGCGAAGGTACCGTAGATTGACCAGTAGCCATCCTTTCCGTCGCTGGCACCACCGACAGCAGACCCGATACCGTATGTGAGGCCCTCCTCGTCCCGGACAGCAGCCATGAGGCGGGCTGAGAAATTACCTCCCAAGATAAAGGTGCCCATGCTGAGAGGCAGATAATCGAAATGCTCTCGATCAATACCTACTGCGAGGCCCTGGATCAGGTCAACACTGTATTTGTCTTTCATGGTCACAACCTCTTCCCGGGGCGCCAGGTCACGGTAACCACGGCGTCCATCAAGGGATGGGGGAGCGAGATCGACCTTCTGCCAGTCCCCAAAGCACTGCTCCAGGCTCTTTTCCAGAACCGCTCGGTCCACGTCACCGGTGGCGACAATAATCAAGTTTCCCAACCCGTAAAGCCGCTGGTGGAATGCCCGCAGGCCTGACGGTGAGATACTCTCGATATCAGCGATTTGCTTGTCCAGCGGCGGGATGTAGTTGGGGTGGTCATGGGGATACACTAATTGACTGAACTTCAGGCGTGCCCAGAAATCAGTTGTCTCGCTCTGGCGCTTGAGATTTCCCACCAGCCGTTTCTGCAAGGAAACCAGATCCCGTTTGTTGAAAGCCGGTTCCCGGAGCTGCTCCGCAAGGAGTTCCACCACCAGTGGTACGTCATCCCTTAGACAGCGGGCTGAGAAGGTTACCCGGTAATCGTCGGAGTTAAAACTGATCCGCGCCCCCACCGATTCCAACAATTCACTGAGGGTAAACTTGTCCCGCTTTTTAGTACCCTGATCCAGCATACTGGAGGCGATATCGGCAGTGGCTTCATTCGCCCTGGGGCTAAACACATCTCCCCCGTAAAAACTACCATAGATGGTCACCACTTCCGCAACCCCCATGGGCATGGTAACCAACCGCAGGCCTTCCAACAGATTCGCATCGGTTATCCGAGCGGCCAGACCGATTCCCGCAGTGGTCTCCGCTGGTGAGTCCACACCACTGGGTACGATTGGGGACATACTGCTCTTGTCCGAACGGTAGAACCGAGGGCC
>JBGVTM010000025.1 GCA_041862535.1 Candidatus Neomarinimicrobiota bacterium
GATGGTAATCGTGGCCTGGAACGCACCCAATGAAGAGCCATCCAGCGGAAGTACCAGGTCCTTTTCCAGCACATCGGCCTGGATCTCATACTCAAATTCGGTAACCGGTTCATCACCAGCAGGATTATGAAAAGTGTACCCACCCAAGTTTACGTTCTGATTGATAGTAGCCTGACCGACAGAGAGAGTGTAGGGCCCAAACGTAAGGCTGTCGTCTCCGATGGCAGGTGAATCAAAATTCGGGAAGGTCAGTTGAAAACGAACATCAAATGGCAGGGTATTTCTCAAACCGGTAAGCGAGATGCTGTTGGTATCGAGATCGGCAGTGGGGCGCAAAACCCCGCTTATAATCTGAACTGTACTGGTCTCAGACAATGGCAGCGCAGGAGGCGTCTCTCGAACCAGGGAGGTAGCAGCCGTCGTGATGGCCAGGCTGTCCACCCCTCCAATACCAAGGCGAATCGTAAACTCAATCTGGGGCGTGGTATGTGCCGGGATCAACACATCAGCTAAGACTGTAGGCAATTCTAAGCCGAAGCTCATACTGATACTGCTACCCAGTTTCTCCGAGGCCAAATCGGTGGCACGGGCGAAGGTATTACCCGGAGCCAGAGTAGCTGTCTCATGCCTGACAAACAGGGGACCCGAAGTTAGCTCCAGCTTAATCGAATCAACGTTGGTGGGGAATTCGCTGTTAGTAACAGTAGTAGCAAACTCACTCACGCCGGGTGTGCTCGTTAGTTGCACATACCGAATGGCTTTGATAAAGGGATTATCCTGCAATACGGTGGCTGTGTCAATCATCTCGTAGGGGCCTTCCTCCTCCTCTACCGGGGAGACCGGAGGAGTGGCTACGATATTGTTCCAGGTTGCCTGGGGGATAGTAAAAGGGAAGTCTGAAGGAAAAGTAAGACCCTCAAACAGTGGCTGCCCGGTACTCCGCAGCAGGGAGTCCAGGGCCACCACTACATTGATGGATTCCTCCACGGCGGTAAAGAAGTCCGCGGCATTGGGTGCCGTCACCTCTTCATTAACAGGCGACGGCGTTGCCGACGAGGGCAGATCTACTTCCAAAAAATCCGGGTTGATCTCCGTGGTGTCCAGGTCTCCCCGGAACTCGATTTGAATCTCTCGTGTGGTGGTATCCGCGAAGATGGTGGAGTCATTCACCAACCCACTTAGTTCATAAGTCCGGTTGACAAGGGGAAGTGTTAGTGACACACCCCAGTGGGGAGGTTCCCACGGCTCCAGAACCTTAAAATCGCACGCCCCCACAATAATCATAATGGCCAGAAGTAAGATAGGCACCACACTCCTGCTCCAGGCGAAAGGAGGCCGCATCTTCGCTAACTCCGATATACTTTTAGCTCTCTCGGGCGATATCATGTAGACGACGGAATTGCAGTTGGGGAAATCTAGGAATGTTTATAGGGAATCCAAATAAATTCGTGTAACCACCAATAACACGATCTTTGCCCGCGACACAGTTTGTAGACTGGCCAACATGAGGAAAGGAACCTACTTCAGATATTTGGTTAGATCGCCGGTTTTATCGAGGCGCTCCCAGGTAAAGGTTTCCTCCTCCCGACCAAAATGTCCATACGCCGCAGTCTTCTGGTAGATGGGTCGTAAGAGCTGCAGATGCTGTATGATTTCTCTGGGCTTGAGAGGGAATTCCTTTCGGATGATCGCGGCAATCTTGGTATCATCAAGCTGACCGGTCCCGAAAGTGTCGACACTGACCGAAATCGGTTCCGCAACACCGATGCTGTAAGCTAGCTGCACTTCGCACCGTCGGGCCAGCCCCGCACCCACGATATTCTTGGCGATATATCGGGCCATATAAGAAGCCGAACGATCGACCTTAGAAGGGTCTTTCCCCGAAAAGGATCCCCCGCCGTGACGGGCATAGCCACCATAAGTATCTACGATGATCTTGCGCCCGGTCAAGCCCGTGTCCGCCTGGGGACCACCGATCACAAAGCGACCCGTCCCATTAATGATGAAATGCTCTCTAAAATCAATATGGCTCTCTACCAGAACAGGCAGAACGACATGCTCCACTACTTCCCTGGTGATGAACTGGTGCTCCATTCTGACATCAGGGTAGGCATCACTCAAATCGTCATGTTGGGTGGCAACCACCACTTTCTGCACGTTCACTGGCTTGTCACCTTCGTACTCCACGGTAACCTGGGTTTTGCCATCGGGTCGGAGCCAGGGCAGCTCTTCTGACTTGCGCAGCTCCGCCAGACGCCGGGCAATCCGATGGGCGAGCTGGATCGGGAGGGGCATGAGTTCCGGGGTCTCGTCACAAGCGAAGCCAAACATGAGTCCCTGATCGCCGGCTCCCTGCTCATGTTCGTTGGTCTCATCCACTCCCTGGGCAATCTCCGGGCTCTGCTCATCTATACTGGTAAGGACCGCCGCCTTCGTGGCACTGATGCCGTAAGAGGCACGGGTATAGCCAATATCAGCCAGGGTCTTGCGGACAATACTGGGGATGTCAACATAGGTGGCGGTGGTAATTTCGCCGGACACAAGGATCAAACCGGTTGTGGCCAGAGTCTCGCAGGCGACCCGACCCTGAGGATCTTTCGCTAGAATCGCATCCAGTATCGCATCCGAGATTTGGTCGCAAATCTTATCGGGGTGGCCTTCAGTTACCGATTCGGACGTGAACACTCGGCGATCAGGCATGTAACTTTTCCCTACTAATTAGTCGTTGCGTCGTGATAAAGTGGGGTAAATTACACAGAGAGCCGTCGTACATACCAGCTATTGCTGGCTGCTAGTCCCCCAGTGATGCAACAGACGTGAGCTATTCCACACCTGGGATACCGTTAGAATCGCTCGGTGCCACCCTGAGATGGTTGCCAGCGGCTTTTCTCTTGTAACTTTCCCGGTCGGAAAATTGTCCCGAGGAGTTCACATGCATAAAACTATACCTTTACTAGTCCTGATTACCTTCTCCGCTGCAAATCCCCAGATCACCCCCGAGATTTATTACCAACGGCGAGAGAGCGTCCGAGCGCAAATGGGACCTGGAGGACGGATGGTCCTGCTTACGAAAGCCATCACGATCCGAAATGGTGATGTGGAATACAAATTCCGTCCGGACTCCGACTTCTGGTACCTTACAGGCTTCAAGGAATCCCATGCGGTCTTGGTGCTGACCGGCGAGGAAGTGCGTTTTTCCGCCGGTGATCGAACCTATGAAGGTCATGAGTTTCTCTTTTTAGAAGCCAAGAATCCAAGGAGGGAGCGTTGGAGTGGCGAGCGTCTGGGAATTGAACAGGCACCGGAGGTTCTGGCCATTGACCAGGCTCTCCCCATCGACGCCTTCACCGAAGCGCTGCCCCGGCTCATGACCGGGGCTCATACAGTGTACGTCAATCTGAACCAGGCCGATCTGGAGCGGCCTCTCACTGCCCTGGCCGAGGCAACGTTGCAGTGGGTTCCCCCAAGCATCTGGACTCGACTATGTCCGTTCCGGATAGCTCGAAGCCTTCGGCAATCAAAAAAACGGCTCGATGCCCAAGCCAGGAAGATCAGGCCGCACAACCTGAAACTGGCGTACAAATCAGCCGGAGAGATTCTTGATCCAATGCGCAACCGTAAGTCACCACAGGAAATCGAACTGATCCAGCAGGCGGCGGAAATCACAGGCCAAGGGCTGGTGGCGGCCATGCAACGGGTCCAGCCCGGGCTGTATGAATATCAGGTGCAGGCCACTATTGAATATCTGTTCAAGGATAACGGCGCGCAACGGGAAGGTTTCCCTTTGATCATCGCCTCGGGCCCCAACGCGCTCATCCTGCACTATTCTGAAAGTAACCGCCAACTTCAGCCGGGGGAGCTGCTTCTTATGGACGTCGGCGCTGAGTTTGACATGTATACGGCCGACATCGCCCGCACAGTGCCTGTAGACGGCATCTTTTCGCCCGCCCAACGAGAACTGTATAGCTGCCTTTTAGAAGTCCAGGCGGCGGCGGCAACAGCCCTCCAGCCCGGAATCACTATCAAAGAACTGAATCGGATCGTAAAAGAGGCTCTCAAGGAAAAAGGCTACGACCAATACTGCATCCATGGCGTGTCACACTGGCTGGGATTGGATGTACACGATGTGGGTGGTAATGAAATTCCGGCCGCGCCGGGGATGGTCCTCACACTTGAGCCCGGCATTTACATCCCGGCCGATGATGAGTCCCTACCTCAGGCCTATCGGGGTCTGGGCCTCCGTCTGGAAGATGATTTCCTCGTGACCGAAACAGGCGGCGTGATGCTTTCCAAGAATATTCCCCGAACAGTTGATGAAATTGAATCCATCATGAAAAAATAAACCGGCCGCGAAACCATTGTTGTCCGGCCGGTGTATGGCTGCTCAGGCTGCAGGGTTGATAGCGGTCCTAGTTTTCCTCCTCTACCACCTGGCGCAGGTACTCATCAATATTGACATCACTCGGGACAGCCACCATGCGCTCTGAAAACCGCACGGCACCCGTATCAGAATCCTTCACACTCTTGACGACCCGCACATATCGCCTTTCAGCCTTGCTGCGTTCGGCATATTTTCTAGCCTTATCCGCAAAAGATCTCTTTCCTTTCGCCATACTTATTGCCCTTCCTGATCCGTCTTATCCTCTACCCCGGAATAAGAAATTACGTCATTGCCCCCGCGACGCTTAACCATATACATGGCATCGTCAGCACATTGGATGAGAGTACCCATGTCCTGGCCATCGGTAGGGTATTCTGACATGCCGATACTGACTGAAATCCGACTCTTGATACCATTGCTGGTAAACTGGTAATCAGCGATCGTATTCCTGATCCTTTCTGCCGTCGACAGGCTGGTGTTTTTGCCGGCGTTGATGATAATCACTCCAAACTCCTCACCACCATAACGGCCGGCGATATCGGCCTTCCGGACGCATGAGCGAATCAGCTGGGCTGTCTGCCAGAGCACATAATCCCCGTACAAGTGACCGTAGGAGTCATTGACATTCTTGAAATGATCCAAATCAAGCATGAGAAAGGTCATGGTTTCCCCGTAACGGGAAGCCCGTTCCAGCTCTTGGCCTAACCGTTCCATGAACGACCGGTGGTTCAGCAGCTGGGTCAGGCCATCGACAGTGGCCATTGCGTGAATCTCCCGGTACCTCTGGGTCCAGCAGAGCGCCGTGCCATAGACTTGTACGATGGCTTTCAGGATATCTAAATCTCGAAGTCCGAAATGATCCTTTGCCGTGCTCTCCACTGCCACGAGGCCCCTCGATATACCGGCCTCTACGATCGGCACGCCCAGAAAGCAAGTCAGCCGCGTGCTCTTGAAATCACCAGCGAGAAAGCGTCCCTGATATTCGGACTCCTCCAGACAGCCAATATTTAGCGCCTCCACTCGCCGGAACACTTCACCGTGGACAACACCGGCGGGAGCATAGGTAAATCCGACCGGGTAGTTCTCTTCCAGACCCTCCACCCAGTCGATTTTTAGCCTTTCATGCACCTCGGTACACTGGGTAGAAATAGTCAATCTGTCGAAAGTCAACATGCCCTTTGCCAGATCGACCAGGGTATCGATGAGCACCTCCACCGTGGACGAAATATCCAGCGCCACAGCCCGGCTCACAAGGTCTGATAAAAACGCTTTTTCAGCCCGTGTGAGTTCCAGCTGCGATTTCATGATCAAGTTGTTCTGGATAATTCGAGCCACCAACTCAATTGACCTTAAGACCTGCAACTCATCGTTCGGTACGTGCTGCAGTTCAACCACGAGCATCCCAACCTGCCCGTCCCCATTGACCAGGGGGCAGACTATGACGACCCCATCGGGATGCTTGCCGGGACTGGTCAGCAGTAATGCCCTGCTTTTATCTGACACCATCCTAGCAGAGGCCGGGCTGTCTTTGCCTGCCTTGAAGGTCAAATCAGAAATGGAACCAGAAGGGATAGATTCAACGAAGGTGTTTGCGGGAGCATTGCTTTTTTGGAAGATGAGATCGCTCCCATCCCGCTCGTGAAGATAGACCGCAGCGCTACTGCCGGGCAACGAATCAGACAAAACAGTAAATACCATCGCTAGGGAATCAGTAAAATAGTCCCCTTGGTCCTGGTGATTAATATAAGGATCTTCTCCCACGGGTCTATATTATCTGCCGCTCCTTATATTTGATCACAACTCTGGGAGAGAGGCAGGTCTCCCCATGCACTCCCCATGCATCTATTATAATATTAATTTAATTAATCAGCTATGCTTAGATCAGCATTATTTTCTTATTGTCTTGGCCCCTGGTTGACATATTTGATCTTTCTTGAAAAGTCATGCCGGGAGCTGTCTCGCTGATCTAGAAGGGAATCGCTAGGTGCGGTGGTGATTAGGGCGGGTGTGGAGCCAGATGCCCCGATGGGATTGGGTGTCATCATGGCGGGTGGATTGTTAGGTGGGGCACCTGCAGGCGGATCTACCAAGGGGGCCGATTCCGGTTGGAAAAGGCTCACACCGATGACCAGAAGTGCCAGGGCCGCCGCCGCTATTCCACTCAGGGAAATAGGCGAAAAGCCCATGACTCGCGGCGCAAGTAATTGACGCCACCATGATGGTGTGCGATTGATCTCGGCTCGAAGACGGGTCTGTAGGCGCGGAACAAAATCAGGTGCTAGTGATGCCGGGATAGCTTTCGCCAGGTTCGCCTTGATGCCTTCCATCTGCGTCATGAGATCGGCGCATTGGGAACACGCCTCAATGTGCTCTTTGAAAGCTCTAAGTTCAGTAAAGGAAAGCTCAGAGTCCAGGTAGGGTGATATTTTAAGACGAAACTGAGAACAATTCATTCAGAATGATTTCCCCCCTTAATTCTTAGATTTAAAAGCATTTCCTGAAGTCTTAAACGGGCTCGGTTGACCCTGGATTTCACGGTACCAAGTGGAATTTTCATAATTTTACTGATCTCATCATAAGAAAGTTCCTGCACATCTCGCAAAATAATCACCGTCCGAAAGTGCAGGGGCAGCCTGGCGAGGGCCATCCCGATGTATCGCTCGGTCTGCTCGCCCTCTAATGCTTTACTGGGAGCGTAGTCTTCCGAGGGCAGCTCATACTCCCGCTCTCCAAGTCCCAGGGTACTCATGCTGAAAGTGGCACGGCGCTTGCGCTTGCGCAGTTCCGTCCGGGCCAGATTGCCCGCAATGGTATATATCCAGGTAGAGAAGCGGGCGATCTCACGATAAGCATGCCGATGGGTATACACTTTCACCAGTGTGTCCTGCACCAGGTCTTCAGCAAGATCCCTATCCCCT
>JBGVTM010000026.1 GCA_041862535.1 Candidatus Neomarinimicrobiota bacterium
CTATATCGTGGACGATCAGACAGTTGCCAAGACGGACGGCACCGGCACCCGCAGCCCGGCCGGTTTCATCGAGGACGTTGACTCCAACGGTGTCTGGGTCCTGGTAGGCTTCGGCCCGGTAGCCTCCCCTGCCGGGGCGCTGCTTTCCGCCAACAACCTTTCGGATGTCGCCAACGCGGTAACGGCCTTTACCAACGTGAAGCAAGCGGCCACAACGTCCGCCACCGGCGTGGTGGAGAAGGCGACAGCGGCCGAGATGCTGGCGGGTACGGCAGATAAGTACCCCAGCGCGGCAGAGGTTGCCGGTTATGCCTACGAGAAGATGGGCACTCCGGCATTCGATATAGGAGCCGAAGCCGGTAATGTCATCAACGTGGGCATCCAGCTCAAAGATTCGGCGGCAGCCGATCTGGCCGTGCGCGGCGCGTTGTTCGCCTACCTTTCCGATGACGCCAATGGCGACAGCATCGCCGGGACCGCCCCGGACGGTGGAGTGGCCATCGGCACGGACGGCCTGGCAATTCCACTCGTGGCCGGTAAGGCATTCCAACTGGTCAGCGAGGCCGACGGCGATATCGATATCAATATCACGGAATCCGGGATCGACACCTGGTACCTGATCCTGGTCATGCCGAACGGCAAGCTGGTGGCCAGCAACGCCATAACCTTCGCCTAATAGACGGGAAGGCCGATTGCTATTAACAACTGAAAATTGAACATGGAGTAAATCATGTTAGTCAACAAGGCAAATCTCGCGGGGATCTACACCAGTTTTTCCACGCTGTTCAACGAGGCGCTGCAGACGGCCGAGGTTATATGGTCTAAAGTGGCTACTCTAGCGCCCTCCACCGGTTCGCAGAACGACTACAAGTGGCTAGGGGCATTCCCCATGCTGCGAGAGTGGATCGCCGAGCGTTACATCAAGAGCCTCGAAGGTCTGGGATACTCGATAGTCAACAAGGATTACGAGGCCACAGTCGAGGTAGATAAGAACGATATCGAAGACGATCAAGTCGGCGTATATCGTCCGGTCATCCAGGCGCTGGGGGCGAATGCAGCGGTTCACCCGGACAAGCTCATTTTCGAGCTGATGGTGGCGGGCTTCGATACCGACTGCTACGATGGGCAGTTCTTTTTCGACACCGACCATCCGGTGGCTGGAGCCGGTGTGAGCAACGACGGCGGCGGGGGCGGGAATCCCTGGTTCCTGCTGGACACCTCCAAGTTCATTATGCCGTTTATCTACCAGGAGCGCAAGAAGCCGGAATTCGTCGCGATCGAGGATCCGCAGTCCGAGAGCGTCTTCAAGCGGCGCAAGTTCCAGTATGGTGTCGATTATCGCGGCGCCGTCGGCTACGCGCTCTGGCAGCTGGCCTATGGCAGCAAGGACACCCTGAGCGCCGCCAATTTCGAAGCGGGTTTCCAGGCGATGATGGCTTTCAAAAACGACGAAGGCATACCGCTGGGGATTAAGCCGACACTCCTGGTGGTGGGACCAAGCAACCGGGCAGCGGCCCTGGAGATCCTGGTAGCCGAGCGGCTGGCGAATGGAGAGACCAATGTCAATCGCGGTTCGGCTGAATTGCTCTTGACCCCCTGGCTGATTTAATCATTTAACGCTGATTCAGGAGGAGTTCAATGAGCATTACAATAACCTGCAAACGGGAGCGATCGCGATGGCGCTGCGGGCATGAATTCACCCGCGAGCCGCAGACTTTCCCCGATGGCCACTTCAGCGATGAGGAGATCGAGCATCTGCAAGCCGATCCAGTGCTGACGGTTGAGATCGTGGACGATGGCCCGAAGCTTCCCGGCAAGAACTCCTCCCACGCCGAGCTGGACGCTTTTGCCGAGGCCAACAAGGAAGAGCACCACGAACTGACCGAGTTTATCGGCAAGGACGCCAAGGACGGTTGGACCAGGGAGTTGAAATTCCAGGCCATCGAGAAGGCCTTCACGCCGCCGCCGGAGGAGCAAACGGGGGGCTAATGGGTGGCTTCCAGCTCCAGTTTGATCACTCGCTGTTTGACCGGATTGCCGCTGCCCTGACCAACTTCGATCCGACCGACGTGGGCCGCAACATCGGCGAGCAGCTGCGCACCGAGACCATCTTCCGCTTCCAACGCGGCGAATCCCCCAAAGGTGAGAAATGGCCTGAATCCGCGCGCGTCAAGGCACAAGGCGGCCAGACGCTGGTAAACAGCGCCGCCCTGCGCAATTCCATCACCTACCAAGTGGACCAGGAGAGTATCCGGTTAGGGACCGATCTTATCTATGGCCCTATCCATCAGTACGGCGGTGTGATCAGGGCGAAAAATGCACCGCGTTTGGTTTTCAACATCCCGGGTGTAGGTGTACGAAGTTCGGAAGAAGTGAAGATTCCCCGCAGGCAGTTCATCCCGGACCCGGAGGACATCTCTGATGCAGAATTGCACCGTATTGCTGATATGGTCATCAAGGCTCTGGTGGACCAGATAGGACGGGCTTGATGTCGTACTGCACCAAGGCAGACATCCAGAAGCGGGTGAGTGACCAGGCCCTGATCCAGCTCACCACCGAGGATGCCCAGGCCACCGAGCCGGACGACGATGTCATCACCGAAGCAATAGAGGCGGCGGACGGTGAGATCGACAGCTACGCGGTACGCCAATTCACAGTGCCGCTCAGCCCGGTGCCTCCCAGGATCAAGGATATCTCCCGTGACATCGCCATCTATAATCTGTATGCTCGCCGCCCTCATATGGAGACCCCGGAAATTATCAAGGACCGTTACCGCAGCGCCGTGAAGTGGTTGGAGAAACTGGCCGAGGGCAAGGTAAGTCCCGGCGAATTGCCGGAGCCGGAGGAAAGCGAGCACGTGGGGGGCCAGATATCGCAGAACGAGCGGGTGTTCACCAGGGAGACGATGGAAGGCTTCTGATATGACCGATGAGAACGCCATCAGCGACGCATTCGTAAAGGCCATCCAGAGCGGGGTTCAGGGCTTGGTGACGGTGGAGGCGGCTGCCGGTCCCATTGAGGAGATCGTCAATCAATTGATGCGCTATCCGGCGGTCCTGGTATTAATAGGGATGATAACCTTTTCCGAAGGCGACGAATCGGGTGAGCTGCTGGAAGGCGATATGACCGTGGACCTCCTGGTGGGTAACAAGTCATTGAGGTCGAAGGAGGAGGGGGCGAAGGGAGCCTACGATATACTCAAGAGCCTGCGGGAATTTTTGCACGGCAAGGCCGTGGGGCTGGACGGGACGGTATGGACGATAAAGGACCAGCGTCCGGTAGATTTTAGGAAAGGATTGGCGATCTACCTGCAGCGCTATTCAGGTTTCAACGTTCATTTTTAAGAGGTCAATATGGGACTACAAAAAGACAGAGAAAGAATTCACAGCCGGGGCGGTTATCTGGAGGTGAAGACCAACGGTTCTTGGTTATCGGTCGGATATACAGCGGAATCAAAAATCACCGACAATACGGATATCGAGCAGCATCACGACGAGAATGCCGAATTTCTCGGCCTGGGTCTCGGTAATGAGCTGATCACCTTTGAGACCAGCTTGCTACAGACCACCAAGGATGAAATCGATCTCATCCGCAACAACAAGGGCGCAGAGATCCAGGCCCGCTACAAGACCTGGCTGAGCGGGATATCGAAGTGGCAGCTATGGGCGCTCGGTGCTGTCCAAGTTGACCCGAACCTGGATCTGGCTTTCAGCACTTCCG
>JBGVTM010000027.1 GCA_041862535.1 Candidatus Neomarinimicrobiota bacterium
ATCATGATCGGGCAGCGCTGCTCCCACGTCCGGTGGGCGTGGCTGGGCACCATAACAGCAGCAGTGGGACTGGTTCTGACTTTGAGCCGTTGCGAGCAGAAGCTGATCATCGCACCCCTTCCGGGCAGCCAGTGGACGCTGGAACCGGAGGTGATCGATTCCATGGTGGTCAGGCCACTTTACCGCACGCCTTACCACGGTAACAGCCTTACCCTGTATGCTGGCTTTACCGATGCCCGGGAATCGGGTATCCTCATCAAGTTCGCCAGTGTCGATACCTCCAGGTTTGACAGTTTGAAAGCGGCCCGACTCGTCCTCATTCGCCGGACGGTCGCCGATGAGCTGCCGGAGCCCAGCGCCAGCTTTAAGCTTTCCGTTATCGATGAGCCGGACACGGCCTGGACCGAATCAGATACCGGTTTGACGCTGTCCGAATTCCCCAATCTGATCCTCCCCAAGATTTCGTCCCTGGTCGTTGGTACGGTAACTGTCGGCTTACGCTATCAGGCCAGCGACTCGGTCATGGAGCACCTGGCGTTCCCGGTTGATTCCCTGTTGTTGTTGCAGTGGGCCGCTGGAGTAAGGGCCAATAATGGTTTTCTCATCCGGCAAGAAAATCAGGGGAGGATGGCTGGCTTCTATTCCTGGAGCAGCGATAATTTTCCACCCTATCTGGCCCTGCTTTTTAAAGATACCACGAGTACTGGTGGGGATACCGTTGTCACCCAGTATTATCTGCCTGCGGGTGATCTCAGCATCTACCCGACGGCTGACTTTGTACCAGGTCTGGACGACGGATCAGCTCATCTTGATTACAGCAACGGAATCCGCACTCTCATCGACTTCGATCCCTATCTTGATGTCGACACAACCAGTATGGTTGCTGGCGCTCGCCTTGTCCTGCGTGTGAATGAGGAGGCCTCCGAGCTCTTCGCCGAACGGATGGATCTCCGGGTTCTACGACGGGCTAGGCCGGAAGCTGAAGGGGATTCCTTAGTGATTCTGATCGAGAGATTAACCTACTCCACGGAGTCTGATAGCCTGATCCTGAAACTGGGGAGCTTCGTCTCAGCCCTGGCTATCGGAGCCATTGATAATTATGGTTTGGACCTGGTGGTTCTCCCAATTAATTACGACTTTGACCATCTTGTCTTCTGGGGTCTGGAAGCGCCTTCTGAGAGTCTCAAACCGCGCCTGGAGATCATGTATAGCCGCCCCTATGTGGAGGCCCCTTTATGAAACGATCAGCATGCATGCGGGGTGCCATCCTTCTGTTGGCGCTAATCAGATTGGCTGAAGCCCAATCAAGTCTGGAGCTGGTCGGCTTTGGGCTGTGGCAATCTCCCGCCGATGTCGTGAGTCAAGGTATAGGCGATATCACCACTGTCCCCTATGGACCTCAGGGATGGCTTTATGCGGCACCGTCCACGTGGCACTACATCCGGGCGACTCAGCTGCATGCTTCCTTGAAGGCCAGCCGGTCGCAGCTGGGCGATTTAGGCCCCTATGACAGAGTGGAGCCCCAAAATTTACAGTTTCTAATTCACGTTAACCGACGCACCGGCTACAGCATCGGCATCCAGCCGGTAAGTCGAGTGGATATCAGCATCAAGGATACTAGCGGCGTGTTCGATCTATCCCCGGACACTCTGCGGTATACACAAAGCCGGTCTTCCGTAGGCGGGCTGTCCGCCTTCCGCATCGGTGTATCCCGGCGAATCGGATCGGCTGTTTCACTGGGTGTGGTGCTTAATGTACTGTTTGGTACCTTGACTCAGAGGGACACACTCGAATTCCTCTCCAACGGCCAGCGGGAGGACCTGCTTTCGGGCATGATAGCTGAGCGCAGGCTCGAGTTCAACGGTCAGATGCTCGATTTGAGCCTGTTGGCTGTTTTTCCACCTGAATCCGAAGGGCAGGTAGGGATTCGAATTGTCCTGCCGCTTTATCTGAAGTTGACAGATATTCGGACCTACTTGAACCAACCGAGTCCTGACCCGCTCCGCTATGATGGTGTCGGTATACCAACTTCTTGTGCTGTCGGTTACGGTGTAAATTTTGCCAGGAAACATCGTATCCTGGCGGAGATAGGCCTCTCGCAATTACGGCAGACGCAAAAGAACGACTTGGCTTTCGGTAGGTACTTGAAGGCTACCCGTTCGTTACGGTTGGGTTGGGCTCGTACCCCTAGTGGTGAGGAATTATTCAATTTGGGGCGCTTATATTATCGCGTGGGATTTTACTGGATGGATTATTATCTTCATGGCTTGAATAATAGCCCTTTGGCTGAAGTTGCATTTACCGCCGGTCTTGGCTACCAAACGCCTAGGTTCGGCCACT
This sequence comes from Candidatus Neomarinimicrobiota bacterium, assembly GCA_041862535.1. NCBI lineage: Bacteria > Pseudomonadati > Fidelibacterota > Fidelibacterota bacterium. The sequence continues at coordinate 2,341 of JBGVTM010000027.1, forward strand.
GGGTGGATGTATCGTTTCAGATGGGGCGGCGTGAAAGTCTGCTGCCGGGTATACAGTTTGAGAAATTTTATCGTGTATCTGTGGGAGTGACCACTGCCGAATTATGGTTCATTCGACCAAAGAAAAAATGGGATTGACCACTGTGAAACCATTTAATAATACTACTACTCGTTTGTTGGCATTCTGCTGGATGGCTGTAGCAATCATAACAGTCCAGATGTGTATACCTCCCCCCGTTGAAGAGGAAGGACCGGCACTGACGGAAGAGGAGCTAAGGCGACGCCAGAGAGAATGTGACATTGCTCTATCCAATGCCTGGGAGTATTATAAGAATAGAGAGTTCGAGGCGTCGGTAAGGAATTATCATAAGCTGGTGTACCTGGGCTGCGGGGGAGATCAGGCCGAGTCGGTGTATCTCTATTTTGGGCGGGCTTATATCGAGCTGGGCTACCTGGACAGCGCTGTCTGGGCCTTCAAGCAGGGATTGAGGTATATACCTGAAGATAAGAATCTCCTTGAGATTATCGCCTATGCTTTGGGACGACAGGGGAATATCACCGAGCAGATCTATTACTACGAGCGATACATTGAAGTTGACCCAACTAATTCCGAGATTTTTGCCACGCTTACCGACTTGCTCAAGCAAGAGGGGCGGTATGATGACCTCATCGTAAACCTGCAAAAATGGCTTGAGTTGGAGCCCAACAACCCTCGTGCTCAAACCGATCTCATCGCCGCTTATGAAATGGCTGGCAAAGATCCATTGGCCTTCATGCGTCAGCGCTGGGAGGATAATCCATCCAATGCTCAGTGGGGGATAGACTACGCGCGGAAACTGGTGGAGAACCTGGACTATGCTATGGCCTACCGCGTGTTGGAAGGGGTTATCCAGCGCACGCCCACCGCCCGGGGCGCCTACGAACTGCTGGCCAACGCCGCCCTGGACGAAGGTGATGTCGACCGGGCCATATCCGCCCTGGAGCGCCTGTTTGAGTTGAATCGCACCGATGAAAAGACGGCTCTGGAGCTTTCCCGGGCCTATCTGAGAAAAGAGGATTACCCTCAGGCGCTAGCATGGGCGGAGACCGCTTTGGGAGTCGCCACCAACGGCGGTGAAGCCTTGTATGTACGGGCGGAGGTGTATTACAATGCCGCTGACGATTGTATGAGCAGGTCGGAAAGCGGAGCACCCAATTTCCAGGATAAGCTGGTCTTCCAGATGGCTTATGAGGATTATAAAGCCGCCGTCGAAAAAGGTTACCGCCGGGCCCGAACCCGGGCTGATTTCCTGGAAAAGAACTTGATCCCCACCAAAGGCGATTGGTTTCTGCAGCAGGCTGACATTCGAGTATTTAAGCCGCAAGGGGAATGCTATAGCTGGATCACACGGACTGTTAGGAGACCATAGCTCCACTTTGAGCTACCAGTGTGAAGGTGGCATCGCTCATTTATTGGATGACGGGTGTGCCAGCAGCGGGATTCGTTTTCATTTCTTCTATCTACAATCCCCTGAGACACCAACTATATGAACATCGATACTGTCCGTAAGCAAGACCCTGAGCTGTTTGCCGCTCTGGAAGGTGAACTAAGCCGGGAACGCAACACCCTGGAGCTGATTGCATCGGAGAATTTCACCAGTCGGGCGGTGCTGGAAGCGGCCGGGACGGTGCTGACGAACAAGTATGCGGAAGGCTATCCCGGGAAGCGTTACTACGGTGGCTGCGAGTACGTGGACCAGGCGGAGGAGCTGGCCAGACAGCGAGCACGAAAGCTATTCCGGTGTGAATATGCTAATGTCCAGCCCCATTCCGGCAGCCAGGCCAACATGGGGGTGTACTTCACCGTCCTTAAGCCGGGGGATACCATGATGGGGCTTGATTTAGCTCATGGTGGTCACCTCACCCACGGCAGTCCGGTGAATTTTTCAGGTAAGCTCTACAACATTGTATCCTACGGTGTCTCCCGGGAAACGGGGCGGGTAGATTTTGCCGCAGTCCGGCGCCTGGCCCGTGAGCACCGTCCGAAGCTCATTGTCTGCGGCGGAAGTGCCTATCCCCGCTGCATTGAATTCGAACAGTTCCAGGAAGTGGCCGGTGAAGTGAATGCGCTGCTTCTGGCTGACATCGCCCATCCGGCGGGCTTGGTAGCCACTGGTTATCACCCGTCGCCCTGGCCTTTCTGTGACTTTGTGACCTCTACGACCCATAAGACCCTGCGAGGCCCCCGGGGCGGCTTGATTCTCATGGAGGAGGATCGGGAAAATCCCTGGGGTGTCATAGCATCCAAGAGCGGGCGGGTAAAGCGGATTGGTGAACTGTTGGATGGTACCCTGATGCCGGGGATTCAGGGGGGCCCCCTCATGCATATCATTGCCGCCAAAGCAGTGGCTTTCGGTGAAGCCCTGAAACCGGAGTTCAAGGAATATTGCGGACAAATCGTGCGAAATGCCGTCCAACTGGCCGAGAGTTTCCTGGAACTGGGCTACCAGCTGGTTTCCGGTGGTACGGACACCCACCTTATCCTGGTGGATTTGAGCGACCGGGAGCTGTCCGGGAAAGCGGCGGAGAACGCTTTAGAGGCTGCTGGCTTGACAGTGAACAAGAACATGGTCCCCTTTGATCAGCGTAGCCCGATGGTCACCAGCGGTATCCGGATTGGCACACCCGCGGTAACTACTCGGGGTATGAAGGAGGAGGAAATGCGCCGCATTGCAGGACTCATTGATCGTGTACTCCGCAATCCTGAAAATGAGCCCACCCGCAGTACTGTGAAGCGTGAAGTGCAGGAAATGTGCCGGCAATTCCCTTTATACCAGGCCTAAGAACATGAACTGCCCCTACTGCCAGTCTGAAGAGAGCAAGGTGGTGGACAGCCGGACCGTCAGTCGCGATGGTTCCATTCGCCGCCGCCGGGAATGTCTCGATTGTCACAGTCGCTACACAACCTATGAATACGTGGTCAGGCATCCGTTGCTCGTGGTCAAAAAAAATGGCCAACGGGTGGAGTACGAACGCCAGCGTATCGAACGGAGTATTCGTATTGCCTGCAACAAACGGCCCGTGTCCGCCGAGCAGATTATGGATGCTACGGCCCGGGTTCACAAGCGGATTGAGGAGCTGGGCCAGGCGGAGGTCACCTCGGCCCAAATTGGAGATCTGGTTATGGAAATCCTGCGACAGCTGGATAAGGTGGCCTATATTCGGTTTGCCTCGGTCTATCGGGCATTCGAGGATATCGGGGAATTCCAGGCCGAGATCGAGCAGCTCCAGAAATAGGACTCCCGATGCTGGCGTTGCCTGGAACAAAAGAATCAAGAAAGCATATTGTATACCGATAAGGACTTTAAATGGCCCTCTCACAAGAACTGTTGGACATCCTGGTCTGCCCCAAGTGCAAAGGTCAGTTGGAATATCAGGAAGAGAAGGAAAGGCTTGTTTGCCCAGCCTGCCGCCTGGCTTATCCGATAGAAGACGATGTGCCCATCATGTTAATTGATCAAGCCCACAACCTGGATGAGTATGAGAGCGGTTAACTTGACAAACTAAAACAATTAACCTTATATTGAGATAATTAAATGGAGGATCGTAATCAGCGTCGTTTAGCTAGCAGCTCATTAATGCAGCGGCCGAAGATGGTCGCAATGTTAAGGTGGCTATATTTTATATAGCCTGTTACAGTGTTATAGTACAGGCATAGAAGAGATTTTTGATTTATAAGCTCAAGAGGGACCTGATTAAATGAAACGACTGACGCTGATTCTTTTATCTGCTTTACTCTTTCAAGGCGCCGTTCGGGCCCAGAGCGCTTCCGCGATATTTCTGCTCATCGCCCCTGGCGCTACTGCCGGTGGCACGGGCGAAGCCCAGGTGGCTGCCGCAACCGATGCCTACGCCAGCTACTGGAATCCGGCTGCTCTAGCTTTCTTACCCCAACGTGAGGTGGTCTATCAACGTGCCGGCTGGCTGCCGAATCTGGCCGATGATATGGTTTATAATTATTTAGGGCTTCGGCATAATGTACCTGGAGTGGGTACTTTTGGCGGCCACGTGATCTATCTGGACCTTGGCGAGCAAA
>JBGVTM010000028.1 GCA_041862535.1 Candidatus Neomarinimicrobiota bacterium
GACCTCTCCGGGATCAGCGATACCATCATTCACTCGGTGGACAGTCGTTTGCGCCACCGGTCACTGACCCGGCGCATGGGCATACACATGGAAGGCAGCACTCCTTTCGTCTATTATACGTTCTTCATGAACCATGGAAGAAACCAGCGACAACCCACTATAAACGATCTGTTTCTCTGGGCAAACAGTGATGAAGAAGAGCTCCGGGAGTCGCCACTTGCAGAAGAGTTCTTATCGACAACCGACATCGGGTTGAACCTGATTTATCGTCCCCGCACATCCTCATCAGTTCCATTGGAATTGAGTATTACCACCAACTTTTTCATTAACCTGTACACCAACAAGATTACCTATCGCTTCTATGAAGACCGCCCTCCAAGCCCTCTGAACACTGCTGTAGCCCGTATTTCAGGCTACGATCTGGCCTTTGAGGGCAATCTATGGGATCGCCGCGTCAGGGGCCAGTGGGCCTACCAGAGTATCAACCTGAATGATCCTCTCATTTTCCCCAATAAGCCTCAGTTCCGGATGACCTATCTCATGGAATTTCGTTTGCCCTGGCTTGTTGTGGGTTACGACTTCTACCGTGATGGTCCCCAGTTCATCTTGTATGACGGGTTTGTTATCGCCGAGAGGATTGAGCGTCGAGAAAGCGCCAATCTGAATATCATACTCCGCTGGAAAGTACGGCGCCTTCAGATGAGTCTAGCATTTACCGTCCGAAACCTATTCTCGGACCTGCCCGTCAGGGCGGATCCCCTGCAAAACGATGCCTATTCCCCCTTCCAATACTACGAGTCTCATCGAAAAATCATCACATTCAGGGTGAGCCTGTGAGGTATTCACTGCACCTGATTTTTCTCTTGTGCCTCCTGTTGTTTTCCGTTTGCGAGTGGCCATTTAACACGCAACCCACGCTGGAAGGGCCCATCTTCAAGGTAACAGCGCAGCTGAGCCAACGCTATTTCATCGACTCAGCTTTCGTCAACCTCGCCTGGCCCCCAGTAGGGTATGATAACTTCACCTCGCTGAAGATCATCCGGAGATACGTCCACCCACCGGACACCCTATCCGACGATTGGGAACTGCGTGCCGTCATTACTAATCCCTATGTGAACACCTGGAAGGATACCATCTACGATGACGAGGACTTGCGATACCAGGTAACCGTCTATCAGGTTGAAGGCCCCTATGGTAGTTCAGAAGTGGATGTTATGGTGCCGCCGGTCACCCGCCTTACCGTTCCCACGGAGAGCACCACGATTAAACAGGCGGTGGAATCACGGGTTGTCGATAACGGCGATACCGTTCTGGTTCTCCCGGGAGAATATTTTACCCGGCCCGTTGATTTCCAGAGAAAGAAAATCCACCTCCTGTCAAGCCATGGTGCTGCCAGTACCACCCTGATCCGCAGCCCATCGGGAACAACAGCGTGGTCAAACGAGCCATTGATCACCATGTCTGGGGGTAGCCTGCGCGGCTTTACCATCACCCACGGTATAGCTGCAAGAGGCTCCGGAGTCTATGCCGGGGGCACTTCAGTAATCCGGCACTGTATCTTGCGGGAGAATGTCGCCAGTGCGGCATGGCCGCAGGCAGGCCTGGGCGGAGCCCTTTATCTTACCGATTCGGTACACATAGAGAACTGTATCCTGTACAACAACTCGTCTAGCCACGAGGGCGCTGGAATCTATATTGATGTGGATGCTGAAGATGTGCGCGTTGTTAACAGCACGATACAGGGTAATGCGGCCGGTGTTAAAGGAGGTGGAATCGCCCTCCAGGTTGGCGGAATCGACAGCCTAGGTGGTACCGTAACAATCGAGAATTGCATCGTGGTGAATAATGGTCGTGGCGGGAATATTTACCCGCCACCGCATTACGCCTGGGTACCCTGCGTGATTTATTCTAACGCTGGCGAAGGATGGCCGGACGTGAATTCTACCAACATAGCCGACGATCCCCTGTTCGCAGATCCCACCATGGGAGATTTCAACCTGCAGCCCGGTTCCCCCTGCATCGATGCCGGCAACCCCGATCCGGACTTCAACGACACCGACGGCTCCCGTAATGATATGGGTGCCTTTGGCGGACCCTGCGGCGCCTGGGAAGCACCCGGAAGCCAGGTCTACAACCTGTCGATCTTTCCTCCCTGGAAAATCAGGCTGAAAAAATCGGACCGCGGCTGGAGGCGCGGCGCCAGCTCCGATCCCTGAACGACATACTCTGCCGGGACGGTTTCCTCGGGCACCCGGTGTCCCAGCGACGGATTCACCCTTCTTCCTTAATCCGGGCCAGGCGACGCAGTGCCTGGCGGGCTTCCTCCACCACATAGGTCCTATTGTCCAATCCAACCACCGCACGGTAGTCCTTCCGGGACCCAGCATAGTCACCGCGGGCTTCCCTGATCTGTGCCCTCATGTAATGGGCGAATCCCAGGTGCCAGTCGAATTCCATCTCGTAGTTATTAATCACCCATTCGCAACGCTCCAGGGCTGTTTCCAAATCGCCCTGCTCGAACGCAACCGCAGCCTCCAGGAAGGCGTATTTGAGCAACCATTCATGTCGCTGGTGGGGGTGTGACCGCATGATGCGAGCCTTTGACGGCGGCATAAAGGCGCGGGCCTCAGCTAACCGACCGGTACGAACCAGCGCTTCCCCCATGAGGCTATTGAAATAATAGTTGTCGGGATAGTGTTGCATCAGCAGTTCGGAATATCGGTAAGCCAACTCGGGATCATTCTCGATGTACAGATAGATAATCGCCAGGGTGCTGGCGGCTTCGATCCAGGCATACGGGGCTTCGCGCACAGCTGCCTGCAGGATCTGGATGCCCAGGCGGCGATCGGGCCTGATGCCGAAAATGCGGGCCGCCAACTGTACGGGCGCCGAATGCATCCCGGAATAATAATCAAATATGCCGATAGGGAAATAGGCATCGGCGAGGGTGCTGTCCATCGCGTAGGCCTGACGGACCTGGTTCCAGCCTTTCAGCCCGGAATACAGGCCCGCCAGCCATCTCTTGTCCGCCAGGTACAGCCGGGTCCTGAAACCGTAGGTGCTTCCCAGAAAAAGGAGGACCTCCGCCCGGCGACCAGAGCGAGAAATCATGGCCTCATACTCCGGAATGGTAGCATTGATAGCCTCCAGCAGAGCTTTGTGCGAGGCCTCGAAGCCCTGCTCAGCGAGCATCAGCAGCCACTTATTGGCAATCGCCACGAAGGGCGCTACCACATTGTCCGGATCGAGCGTCACGGCTGAATCCAGGGCGGACTCCGCTTCCTGGAAGCGATAAGAATACATGGCATCAATCCCCCGCCATAATACCGCCTCCTTGGGATCACGACCGGACGCGTGGATCTCGCTTAGAGAGTCCGGGGCATAGACACCACCGTTCGCAATAGACAGGCTGGGCGACAGGACGCCCAGCACTCCACCTATTGCGGCAAGTCTTCTGAGAGTCAACATGGCTGCCGGCAGAATTCGATCAGGCTAGGTCTGGCCTCAAGGCAGCGATAGACGGCCAAGCTCCGCGCGTGCAGCCGGGTGATCGGGATCGATGGCCAGCGCCCGCTGAAGCGCGCTGGTTGCCCGCGTAGAGTCCCGCAGGGCTCCATAGGTCCGGCTTAGACCCACATAGGCATCGGCCTGGAACGGATCATTGTTTATAGCCATGGTGTAGTAATCGATGGAGCGTTGGTAATCATCATGGGCTCGCGCCGCATTGCCGGCAAGTACCAGCGCGGACACCATCCAGCCGGATGCTTGTTCCCTGGAAAGAGACATGGCCTTGTGATACGCCTCCAGTGCCTCCCGGAACCGGCCGCGGGCCTTGAGCTCGAACGAGTAGAGATAATAAGCCTGCGGCAGCCAGTGCAACACCGCTCGATTCTCGGGGCGCAGGTAGCGCAGCATTTCCCACTCTTGTATCGCTTCTTTAAACCGCAGGTCCATCAGATAGGCCCGACCCAGGTTGAGTGAGGCGGCTGCATCTCCCGGCTGTGAGTCCAACAGCCGCAGGTAGGCGCGGATTGCGGTGGTGGCATTACCCTCCTGAAGCGAGACCTCGCCGAGGCATGCATAGGCCTCCAGGAAGTCGGCGTCCAGCGAAAGGGCATCATAGAAATCGGTCTTGGCCCGATCCAGCAGGCCCAGGCCGGTGTAGGCCTTACCCCGGGCATAGTACAGCGGGGCGTGATCGGGATAAAGCGCCAGGCCCTCCCGGGCAAGGGCCACGGCGTCACCATACTCCCCCCGTTTTACCAGATTCAATGCCCTGTGGAAATAGACCCCGGCAACGGCACCGAACTGCTCCTCTACCTGGGCATAGATCACCATGGCACCTTTAAAGTTGCCCTCGTTTTCCCGCACCCAGCCCCGGAATAGACGGGCCTCGATGCTTTCAGGATTGAGATAGACGATCTCCTGAAACGCGCCCCAGGCCTTGGTATTCTCCCCGTTCTTAAGGTAGCTGTGGGCCAGATTGAATAATAACTCCTGGTTCAGCGGCTCCACGGCTAATGCCTTGAGCAGGTAGGTCTCAGCCTCCTTGAATTTGTGGTTGCGTCGCTGCAGGTCCGCCAGCGCAACGAGCGTGGCCTGGTCCTCGGGATGGTCCTCATATTGGCGGACCAGCTGCCGCCACAGGCGATAGTCCCCCGCAAAGCGGTAACGCCTCACCTCAGGCACACTATCGGACGGAGCGAAGCGTGATAATCGCCGCGCGGTCTGGCGATTCAGAGCGGTTAGCTGATCGCTGAAGGAGGTAATGTCGGCAGCCATGGTCTTGAGCTCGCCCGCAGAATATACTTTGATCGGCGGCGTAGCCGGCGTCGGAGGGCGCTGTCTGCGGGCCGTTTGGGTGGTTGGCTGGCGCTGGCTGGTCGGCTGGCGCTGCTGGGCGGAAGGCTGCTGTCTGGGACGAGAGGCAGCAGGCTGGGATTGTGAAGGGGACTTCTTTGTACTGGTACCTGATTGAATCGGTGCCGGCCTGCGACGACTCTCGGTCGCTGCTTGACTGTCCTGTGTTTCCTGGTTGCCCGCGGTGGAAGCCTCCTTCCCCGCCGCAGGCTCTCCACGCCCGGCGACACCCTTCGCATCTGGATCAACGGAGGCGCCCTTTTGCGCCCCCACCAATCCTGCCGCCATAATGAAGCCTAAAAGTAAGGGTACCATACTGGATCTG
>JBGVTM010000029.1 GCA_041862535.1 Candidatus Neomarinimicrobiota bacterium
TCGACGGTATCTGGGGTATTTCAAGACCCTGCCAATGGCCTAACTGACTTATTACGGCCTCCCAGCTGTATTAATAGTCCGACTGGTATGCGGCAGAAAACAACGTCGAGCTCTTCTTTTGAATGTCCCTCTGACTGGTCTTAAATATGGAGAAGTGGGTCTTATTTTTTTAAATTAATATGTTTTTAGATCAGTTAGAATCACGAGGTTTTGTCTAGTCCAGGCCAAAAGAAAAGCTAATTATTGAAGCATCAAATTCTTGATCACAAATAAAGGAATATTTAACGATGGAACCCAAAATGGTGATCATTGATGGGAACGAAGCTGCAGCGCATGTGGCTTACAAAACGAATGAAGTCTGTGCCATCTATCCCATAACCCCCTCTTCGCCGATGGGGGAGTGGGCCGATGCCTGGTCAGCCTCCGGGAGACCCAATATTTGGGGGACAGTGCCGGTAGTTATGGAAATGCAGAGTGAAGGGGGAGCCTCTGGCGCCGTGCATGGCGCCCTACAAACCGGTTCGCTGTCCACCACCTTCACCGCCTCTCAGGGATTACTCCTTATGATCCCGAACATGTTCAAGATCGCCGGTGAGTTGACGCCCACTGTTTTTCATGTCTCGGCTCGTTCGGTAGCGTCCCATGCCCTGTCCATTTTCGGCGATCACAGTGATGTTATGGCCACCCGGAGTACCGGATTTGCCATCCTGGCCAGCGGGTCCATCCAGGAAGTGATGGATTTAGCACTCATAGCCCAGGCTGCCAGTCTGGAAAGCCGCATACCCTTCCTGCACTTTTTCGATGGCTTTCGTACCTCCCATGAAGTCATGAAGGTTGAAGAGTTGACTGACGAAGTAATGAAAGCCATGGTCAAGGAGGAATGGATCCATGCCCACCGTGCCCGGGCATTGAATCCGGATGCGCCTGTATTGCGCGGAACGGCACAGAATCCAGATGTTTTCTTCCAGGTAAGGGAAACGGTGAATCCGTATTATCAAGCTGCGCCGGAGATTGTCCAACAAGCGATGAACCGCTTTGCGCGGCTGACCGGGCGCAGCTATCATCTTTTCGACTACGTAGGTGCCCCTGATGCTGAACGGGTTATCATTTTAATGGGTTCCGGTGCTGAAGCTGCTCATGAGGCGGTTGATTATCTAAGCATTAGCGGTGAAAAGGTAGGTATACTTAAAGTAAGGCTTTATCGCCCGTTTGATGGTACTGCGTTGGTGAAAGCCCTGCCATCCACCGTGCAGAAGATCGCGGTCCTTGATCGCACTAAGGAACCCGGCAGTGCCGGCGAACCTCTTTATCTGGATGTTGTAGGAATATTCAATGAGGCTGCTGAAAATGGTGCTTTGCCCATGTCTAAACGCCCATTGATCGTTGGTGGCCGGTATGGGTTGTCGTCTAAGGAATTCACTCCGGCCATGGTCGAGGGTATCTTTGATGAACTGGGTAAAGATCAGCCTAAAAATCACTTTACCATTGGCATTGAGGACGACGTTTCGCATAGCAGCCTGGAATACGATCCGACCTTCAATACGGAAAAGGACAATGTTTTCCGGGGAATGTTTTTCGGGCTGGGGGCCGATGGCACGGTGAGTGCAAATAAAAACTCCATTAAGATCATTGGTGAAGAGACCGACTTTAATGCTCAAGGATACTTCGTTTATGACTCTCGGAAAGCCGGTGCACAAACTGTCTCCCATCTGCGCTTTGGGCCGGATTCCATCCACTCCACTTATCTAATTAATCAAGCCAACTTCGTAGCCTGCCATCAATATCAGTTTCTGGAACGTTTTGACGTTCTCAAGAATGCCGTGCCAGGAGCCACTTTACTGCTGAACAGCCCTTATCCCCGGGAGGAGATGTGGTCTCATCTGCCGGGCCGGGTTCAACAGGCGATCATCGATAAGAAGCTCAAATTTTACGTAATCGATGCCTATCAGGTCGCCCGGGGTACCGGCATGGGAAGTCGCATCAATACCATTATGCAAACCTGTTTTTTCGCAATATCCGGTATCCTGCCAAAGAATGAAGCCATTGCCAAAATCAAAGAAACTATCCGTAAGACATACGGTGCCAAGGGTGAAGCAGTCGTGGCGATGAACTACAAGGCGGTGGATGAAACCCTGGCACATCTATATGAGGTGGAAGTTCCCAGTGAGGCATCGCGTCCGGTGGAAACCATGCGCGTGGTCCCTGATGGCGCGCCGGACTTCGTGAAAAAGGTTACGGCCCGAATACTGGCGGGGGAGGGCGATACCCTTCCGGTGAGCGCCTTTCCCGTTGATGGAACGTGGCCTACCGCCACCACCCAATGGGAGAAACGCAATATCTCGCTGGAGATTCCAGTGTGGGATGAAGCCATCTGCATCCAATGCAATAAGTGCTCACTTGTCTGCCCCCATGGAGTAATTCGGATCAAGGTTTACAATCAGGCCCTACTGGACGGGGCACCGCCCACTTTCAAGCATGCCAGCGCCCGGGGCAAGGAATTCGGCGAGAACGAGGTCTATACCCTTCAGATAGCGCCAGAAGACTGCACCGGTTGTACCCTCTGCGTGGAGGTCTGCCCGGTGAAAAACAAGTCAGAGGTGGGGAAAAAGGCCATCAACATGGCCAGCGTCCTTCCGATCCGGGAGCAGGAAAAGGCCAATTTTGACTTCTTCCTTTCCTTGCCTGACTTTGACCGCACCCGGGCCGATGTCCATACGGTGAAAGGATCGCAGCTGTTGCGACCTCTGTTTGAGTTTTCCGGGGCCTGCTCCGGCTGCGGTGAGACCCCTTACGTCAAGCTGGTGAGCCAGCTATTCGGTGATCGTGCTGTTATCGCCAACGCCACGGGTTGTTCTTCTATCTATGGAGGGAATTTACCTACCACACCATGGGCAATAGACGCGGAGGGGCACGGTCCTGCCTGGGCTAATTCCCTGTTTGAGGACAATGCCGAGTTCGGTCTCGGTTTCCGGCTCTCCATTGACAAACAACGGACCCAGGCGGTAGAGCTGCTTCAGCAGTTGGCCGGTGAGCTGGGAGAGCAGCTGGTGGAGGAATTGATCAACGCTGATCAGTCGAATGAACCAGGTATCCATGAGCAACGCCAGCGGGTGGCAGTCCTGAAGGAGAAGCTGAACGGGATGGATTCCCCGGAAGCTAAGCGCCTACTGTCTATAGCCGATTTTCTTATAAAGCGCAGTGTTTGGGTGATAGGTGGGGATGGCTGGGCCTATGACATTGGATACGGCGGCCTGGATCATGTAATAGCCTCCGGCAAAGATGTGAATATTCTGGTATTGGATACGGAAGTCTATTCCAATACCGGCGGCCAGATGAGTAAGGCCACTCCTATGGGTGCTGTGGCCAAGTTTGCCGCTGGTGGTAAACCACACCTGAAGAAAGACCTGGGGCTCATGGCCATGAGCTACGGCCACGTCTATGTGGCAAACGTGGCGCTGGGGGCCAAGGACGCCCAGACGGTGCGGGCCTTCCTCGAAGCGGAAGCCCATCCGGGACCTTCGCTGATCATCGCCTACAGCCACTGCATCGCCCATGGCATTGATATGGCCAAGGGGATGGAACAACAGGCCCTGGCGGTGGAATCGGGTTATTGGCCTCTTTACCGTTATAATCCCAGCCTGGCAGCGGAAGGGAAAAATCCGCTCGTACTCGATTCCAAGCCGCCCAGGATTCCCTACGAGGAATACGCTTATCGGGAAACGCGCTTCAAAATGCTCACCAAGATTGACCCTGAGAGGGCCAAACAGCTCATGTCCCGGGCGAAGGCCGGCATCCAGGCCAGGTGGCGTTTCTATGAGGACCTGGCCCGGCCGTGGCAGAAGGGTGACCGAGGTGATAAGACCGATGATGGCAAGCCTGTGGCCGACACCGCCGCTCAACCGACGGCAGCCTGATGAGTGATACAGCCATGGACCTGACAACCACCTACCTGGGTTTTGAGCTGCGGCACCCAATAGTGCCCTCAGCATCACCATTGACCGAACAGCTGGAGACCATCAAACGGCTGGAGGATGCCGGCGCACCGGCCATTGTGATGCACTCTCTTTTTGAAGAGCAGATCACCCATGAATCGCTGGAGCTGGAGCACTATACCTCCTACGGTACCCAGGCCTTCGCTGAAGCGCTCACGTACTTCCCGGAGCACGAAGAATATCGTCTCAACTCCGAGAGCTACCTGGAACTGGTTCGTCAGGCCAAGGAGCAGACTGATATTCCGATCATCGCCAGTCTGAACGGATCAACGGCCGGCGGGTGGGTGGAATACGCCCGCAGGATCGAAGAGGCCGGTGCTGATGCCCTGGAGCTGAACATCTACTACATTGCCGCCGACCCTGCCACCACCGGCAGGGAAGTGGAGCAGATGTACCTGGATGTACTCCAATCGGTTCGGCAAGCCATCAGGCTGCCGCTGGCCTTGAAGCTGGGCCCCTTCATAAGTGCCCTGGCCCATATGGCCCAGGAACTGGTGAAGGCCGGGGCCGACGGCCTGGTACTGTTCAACCGCTTCTATCAGCCCGATCTCGACCTGGAAAAACTGGAAGTGGTGCCCAATCTGCAGCTGAGTACTTCGGAAGAGCTCCGTCTGCCGCTGCGATGGATATCCATTCTCCATGGTACCGTCTCGTGCAGCCTGGCGGCGTCCACCGGTGTGCATACCGCCACCGACGTCCTGAAATACCTCATGGCCGGTGCCGACGTTACCATGACAGCCTCGGCCCTGCTCAGCGAAGGACCCGGATATATCCGCACCCTTATCAAAGGTGTGGAAGAGTGGATGGAAGAGTTTGAATACGAGTCAGTTCAGCAGCTGAAGGGTTCCATGAGCCGCCAGAA
>JBGVTM010000030.1 GCA_041862535.1 Candidatus Neomarinimicrobiota bacterium
GGAGTTCAGACGTGTGCTCTTCCGATCTGTCCAGAACATGTCCGGGTACTCCCGGCTGAGAGTGCTGACCAGCGCATCTACTTCCAGGATGGCCAGGTCATTAGGCAGCATGTCGGCTTCTTTATCATAGGCGCGGGTCATGACTTTCGCATGACCGGTCTGCAGAACGGCGGCCTGGCGGAACATATCGTCGAAGACGCCAGCCATGAAGCCACGAAAGAGCACGGCCAGCAGAACGCAGATGGTCACGGCGATAAAGCTCAGCAGGCTGCGGGAGCGGTCCCGGACCACTCCCTTGATCAAAAATTTGATCATGGATTCACTCTCCCGTGCAATGCTTCCGTCGGTTCCATTTTTGCGATCCGACGGGTTGGCAGATAGCTGACAATCGTCACGATGGTCGCCACCACGATGATCGAGCCGATGAAAAAGCCGACGCTGTAGACGGGGAATATCCGTTGCGCGATAATCAACTCGAAATCGGACACATCATACGGCATGGGGATGCCCTTGTAGTGGGACAGGAGCATTAGCGGGCCGCCCCAGACCGCGGCCAGGAACACGGCCAGCAGGCTGTGGAGGCCGCCCTCGGTCGTGAACAGCCCCACCACCCGGCTGCGGGCCATCCCCAGCGCCATGAGGGTACCGATCTCCTTCCGGCGGCGAAAAATGGATAATACCTGCGAATTGAAAATCCCGAGGCACGCTAGGGCAATAAACAAAGTTAAAAATATCCCGATAGAGGGCATTTTTGCGTTTACAATCGCCTTGACATCGGCCAGCAGGTAATCCGCGGTCCGGGTGCGCCAGCCGCCGGGGTCGGTCAGCAGGGTGGCTCCCGGTGCAACCGCTACGTAGGTGGCCTCTCCGGGCATCACCGCCATCTTCTGGAGACGATCCAGGGGGATCCAGATCTGGCCCAGGTCTATCTTGAAGTTCTCGGCAGAAAAGATGGACACAACCACTCCCTCGTCGGCGTCATAAGTGCCGTGGGAATCACGCCAGCGGATAGTCAGCGGGTTTCCTTTCTGAAGGCCGGTTGATCTGGACATTCCTGTTCCAATGAGTACGGGAATCGCTCCGTCAGTGCTGGTCGCCAGGTTTTCCGTCGGCAGGATTACCGCCTGCTGGCCGGGCGGAATCCCCTTGATGCGCACCGGCTGCATTCGTCCGTTGGTATAAATGGACCCCTGGATGATGAGCACCGGCATGCCCTGCCCGGCTTCCACCTGGGTGCGGACTTCGGACGGATAGGGGCCGTGGCTGTCGTCTATGGTGAAGGGATCTTCAGGGTCATACGCGGGATGCCAGTAGGCGCCGCCCCCGATCTCGGTTTCGATCACCGCCCGCTCGGCGTACCTGAGCCAGCCCTGGAAAAGCCCGGCGGCGAAAACGATATACACGAAAGACAACGACGTCACGATCACGTTCAGCCAGGTGCGGGTACCCGCGCCGAGCAGGTTTTTAAGTGCCAGTTTAAAGGTCAGCATCAGTTGCTTCTCCCACTCAGGGCTTCCGTGGGCTTCATTTTAGCAATACGCCGGGAAGGCAAATAGCTCACCACGGTGACAACCCCGGCGACGAGGATCACGCTGCCAAGCAAAAGACCGGCAGGGAATACGGGAAACAGGCGTTTGCCGAACAGCATACCGATCTCGGCAGCATCATAAGGCATGGGAATGCCTTTGACAGCGGTGAGGATGAACAGCGGGGCACCATAGATAGCCCCCAGTATTATAGCCAGCAGACTATGCAGCCCCCCTTCGGTAGTAAACAGACCGATGACCCGCCCGCGCGGCATGCCCAGGGCCATCAGGGTACCGATCTCCCGTCGGCGCCGGAAGATGGAGAGGACCTGGGAATTGAAAATGCCCATGGCGGCCAGAGCGAGCATGGGGGCATACATAAATTTAGCGTACGGCTCATCGGCTTCAACGGCCTGTAGAACATCCTGGATCAGGAAGGTGATATCCCTGGTGAGCCAATCAGCGGGAGCTTCGATGAGCTCGGTGCCCCGGGCCGTCGCCACATAGGTGGCTTCTCCCGGCATAAGGGCTAACTTGCGCAGGCGATCCAGCGGAATCCAGATCTGGCCGTTGTCGATCTGGTAATTTTCCACATCCATGATGGCTGTCACTTCGCCGATATCGGCATCATAGGTGCCATTAGCGTCCCGCCAGCGAATATAAAAGCGGTCTCCCATATTCACCTGAGCGGACCGGGCCATATTGGTCCCGATCAGCACGGGGATGGCGTCCTCAGACGCGCGGGAGAGTTCCGCGCTGGGAATATCCACCACAGCCTGATCGGGGGGGATACCCTTGATCAGCACGGACATCATTCGACCGGTGGCTTCGGGATAGATAGCGCCCTGGATCACCAGTACCGGCATGGCGAGGCCGGCTTCCACCTGGGCTGCAATTGCAGCCGGGACGGGTCCGTGGGCGTCATCGATAGTGAACGGGTCCTTGGGGTCGTATTCGGGGTGCCAGTAAGCGCCGCCGCCGGCTTCCGTCCGGATCACTATGTTTTTGGCATATTCAATGAAACCCTGGTAATAGCCGCTGACGAAGACGATCACGACGAAGCTGAGTGACGTAACCGCTACGTTCAGCCAGGTGCGGGTCCCGGCGCCAATGAGGTTCTTCAGTGCCAGTCGGAAAGTCAGCATCAATCGGCCTTTAAATACTGGGGTTTCTCGATGTGCTCCTCCTGGTCGATCCGACCGTCAACCAGGTGGATGATCCGGGTGAGGTAGCCCATGACCTTCTCGTCATGGGTGGCGAACATGAAGGAGGTGGACAGTTCCCGGTTCAGGTTGACCAGGATGCCCATGACATTGTGGGAATTCTCAGCGTCCAGGTTGGCGGTGGGTTCGTCGGCGATAATCAGTTTGGGCTGCTTAACGATAGCCCGGGCGATAGCAGTACGCTGGCATTCGCCGCCGCTCAGCTGGGCCGGCCGGGATTTGATCTTGTCGGTCAACCCCACCCATTCCAAAGCCTGTTCCACCAGCTTTTTTCGCTCGTCGCTGGACATTCCCAACAGCAATAGTGGGAACTCCACGTTCTCGAAAACAGTATAGACCGGCAGCAGGTTGAAGGTCTGGAAAATGAAGCCGATACCCAGCCGCCGCAAGTCGGCCAGCTGCTTATGGTTCTTGCCTCCCAATGGCGTGTCCAGCACGGTGACCGAGCCTTCGGAGGGGGCATCCAGGCCGCCGATGATGTTCAGCAGGGTGGTCTTGCCGGAGCCGGAAGGTCCCACCAGCCCGGTAAACTCGCCGATCGCTACGTCCATGGTTACATCACGCAGGGCGGTGAAGAAGCCGCCGCCCACGGGGTAGCGCTTCACCAGGTCACGAATCTCAACAATATGATTGTCATCCATTAGTCTTGCTCTTTCTCAGTGATTGAAAATGACCATGAATTGGGCACCTTTACCGAAACCCATCAGGGTTTCCGGCACGGGTACCGGAGGAAATTCCTGTTGGTAGACAGCCCGTTCAGGATTGGAATAAACGATCAGGTGCAGGCTGAAGGCGTCGTAGGTGCGCTGCCACATCAGGAAGTTGTACAGGCGCTCGTTTTCCCAGTCGTACTGCCAGAAGCCCATGATGCTGTCGAAGAAGCCCCAGGGGACACTGACCATCAAGAGGGTGAAATGCTCTTCCCGGAGCATGCGTGTTCCAAAGTAAGTTCAGTACCAGGGTGGGGGTGGCTCATAGTAGTCCAGGCGACTCCAGAGGTGCTCGACCATCACGTAGACACCATTGCCCCAGGGGAAGGTGTAGTCCCCGCCGATCATTAGCTGGGCCAGCTCATCGGTTTTGTCATCCAGCGCTGGTTCGCGGCCGCGGGCCAGCACCGCCTCGGTCCAGAAACCTATTTCCCAGTCCAGCCGGGCATCCATAGCGAAGCGTTCTTCTTCATTGTCAAAAGGCAGCAGTTGCCGGCCTATGAAATCCAGTTCACTGGCCTTATGGCGATGGTAGGTGAGCCCGAATTCCGCCGGGCCGAGCGTGTATCCGACCCTTCCCCCGGGGGAAGCATAATTTTGATAGTCCGGTCGGATTACCCAGCCCCACAGCGCCAGTTTCGGCCAGGGATACCATTTCAGGCGCAGGGCACCCACGCCCTCGGTCTGGCCGGTAGGGTCCCGCAGGTCGAGGGTGTCGAACCACATCAGCGGCCGCAGCACCCGCCCGGGACCGAAAGCGATCTTCTGCAAACCCAGGCGCAGCTCGAAGCGCTCGGTGGCTATCCGCCCCCAGAGCCGGTAGAGCCTGGAGTAGCGGTCGACACCGGCCTCACCGTTGCCGAAGGGGCCATCCAGAACCGCGTTCAGATAGTAGGCGTACTCCAGGTCGATGACCGATAGCGGGCCCGGTTGCCGGGCCAGGGAGAGGATTGGGATGTACCCGACAACCTCCTCGACATCACTGTGACCGGGTGCCGGGTCGTTGCCGGCCGTCACGCTGCCCCAGAGCTGGCCTTTCAGGTGCAGCCCCTGGCCCATAAGAGATGTCCCTAAGAGGAGACTGACCGCCAGCGGCACCAGAGCTATGGCCGTTTCCTTTCTCATCCCAGGAAATCCTTCAGATTTAACTGGTCATGAAACCGGATTGATCCTTCCGGCGCCCCTAACATACGGGTAATGGCGTCTTCATATTGATCGATGAGCTGCTTGGCCAGGGTGATGTTTTCGGGCTTCTCATCCAGCTCCAGGAATAACCTGGCGTAGATATCTTTCATCTCCCCGCCCAACATGAGGATCATCTCGGCGGTCCGCTCCGGGCAGGGAACATCGAAGACCCCTTCCTGAATCCCCTGGGCGATGATCTCGCCCAGTTCGGGGACGACCAGCTCCATGCTGCGGACCCGGGCCTTATGGCGCAAAAGGATATTTTCATCCTTATACATCACCCGCAGCACGGTTTTGGCGATTTCTTCGCTGTTCTTCTCCAAGTTGCGCGTTCCGACGAAATACTGGTTGATTTTTTCAAGGGCACCCGTACGGCGATCCTCGACGATCGAACGAAGCCGCTCCAGCTCCTGCCTGGCCACTTGCTCGGCCAGCGCGTCCAACAGGTCTTCCTTGGATTTGAAGTAATGGTAGAAAGTACCCTTGGAGACGCCGACGGCAGCGATGATAGCCTCAACCGGTGTCTGGTCGTAGCCCTGCTCGTAGAAGAGCCTCTGGGCGGCGTCGAGGAATTCCTGTTTTCTTACGTCATAGTCTTTTGAGATTCTGACCACCGGCAATTCCTTTTTTGACTGACCGTCAGTCTAGACCGACCGTCGGTCGAATTTAATATCCATTGATGATGTGAGCAAGTCTTTTCGAGCATATTACCCCAGCTTAAATCATCAGGAAGCGACAGATCACTTTAGTGAGAAAGTCTTGATGAATAGAATCACCTAGGTTAGCTTTAAATCATTCTACTGCTCGCCGAGCAAATATCTTTCAGCCACTTTATGGCCTAAAGTGTGAAGGAAGGGCAGTAACTTGTCATCAGCAAAAGTCACTAATCTAAAAGACCCAACAAGGATGGATTCATGAAGGCAAGAAAGGTTGTTGCCACTCTCCTACTAACGGTTTTTTCATTCTATGAGATTGCCTTACCCTTCACGTTCCTCCAGGAGAAGATCGTCATCGCCATCGTGGATTTCCAGAATACCAGTGCTGACGATACCCTCGATTACCTGGAGAAGACGATCCCCGAGTCCATCAGTACTACCATGGCCAAGGGAGGGCAGCTGGAGATCGTGGAGCGCAGCAGGCTGGAAGCCGCCCTGAAGGAGATGGAAATGGGCATGATCGGCATCGTAGACGAGGAGACCGCCGTTGAACTCGGTCGGGCCGTCGGTGCCAGCGCCATCCTGGTCGGCAGTTTCGTCTCAATTGGCTCCATCCTGCGGATCAATGCGCGGCTCATTGATGTCCAGACCAGTAAGGTCATCAAGGCCGAGAGTGTACAGGGAAGGGTTGGCGAAGAGATTTTTGACCTGATGGACCAGATGGCCGTTTCCATGGAAGCGCAGCTGGTAGGTGCACCTCAGGCAGCTGTCGTCCCCCCGACGGAACCTGAGCCTGAGCAGCCCGCCCCGGCCGTCATACCGCCGGCACCGGCGCCTGTTCCGAAGAAAAAGTCCGGCAAAGGGATTCTCTGGTTGCTGGTGCTTGCAGCCGGCGGCGCAGCCGGCTATTACTATTATACCAATGTGCTCAATGCACCGGCTACCGTCACAGTTAACGTTAATATTGAACCTTAGTCCTGCGGGGAGAATCATGCGTCCGCTTCATCTACTGCTCGTTGTTACGGTTCTAGCCCTGAGCCTCTCGTGTTTATCGGAAAATCCCCTCACCAGCCCCGATGCCAGCCAGATCACGGTGAGCATAACTCTTCCGAGAGGCGAAGCCGTAGCGGATAATAGTACCGACTTAGGTAAGGCCCTTGTCGTCACCTCCGTCACGCTTACCGTCACGGCATCCGACATGGAAACAATCGAGGAATCTCTGACGATCAGTTCCAATGGCAAGACCGCCTCGGGGACCGTGGAGGTACCCAAGGGTGATGACCGCACCTTCGCCATCGAGTGCCGGGACGCCAACGGTATCCCCCAATACAGCGGCTCCACGACCCACAATATCAGTGAGGATACGGAGACGGTGACCATCACCACCGTGGGCCATTATCCCGGTGCGGTCACGGTGTCGGTGGATGATATCAGCGCCTTTGCGGTAAGCCTAAGCTGGACCCGGAGCAATGAGCCCGATTTTGCCGCTTATGACGTGGTGCGATCCGAAACGTCCGATCTCTCTCCCGCCACACGGGAGAGGCTCGTGCGAATCCCTAATAAAAATACTACGGCCTACAGCGATACCTCGGCGCGTCTTAATCGGATATATTATTACGGTGTGGTGGTCTGGGACACGGAAGGCCTGGGCATGCGCAGCGACGCCGTGGGTGTGAATACGCCCAGATGGGTGGAGCTGGCCTACGACGACGGTGAACCGACGAGCGGTTATTCCTGGAGCACGGATGGCGCAGGCTCAGCGAATATTCTGACGGCCTCCAGCCCGTCCCGGCTATTAACGGCCCGATACTATCTGACGAATATCGCGGAGGGTGGTAGATTCACTTCAGTGATTATCGGTTACGATAATGAGGAGAACCTGGTGATCCTGGGTTCCAAGGTAGTGGAAGCCACCGAGACCGGTTGGTTGGATGTCCTCTATTACAGTGACGAAATCGTCGTTGAGGGCAATTTCTTCGTTATGATTTTGTACGACGGCATAGATAAGCCGTATTTTGGTTATGATCCGGTCGACAATGACCGTGCCTGGGACTACGATGGCACTAGCTGGAGTGAATGGGATCAAACCTATTTCATGCGCGCCTGGGTGGAATTACCCGGGGGCCTGCTGAAGGAATTGACGCCTGTTGCGGTAGCAGGCGCATTGGATTCGGATTCCCCCCTGGACCCGGTCTCGTTAGCACCGCTGCTGGCCGGGGAAGGTACTCTCGAGAAAGGGATGAAGACCAGCGCCCCCAGGCAGTAGCTACAATAGCAGCCGGCGAAAAATATTCTTATCTACGGAAATAGTCTATTTACCACCTGCGGAGGTGGTCGGTCTTCCGGTCCGAATCTGATCTGAGAAATACCTATTCTAACAGTATTTCTGGACTGCTCCTGATCCATGCTTGTGGCTCAGGACACGGACTTTTCCTAGACTGGGGTGAATACCTGCAAGATATGCCACCAGAGCGACCGGAAGGGCAACCAGTGCTGTCAAGCGCCGCAGTGATCCCGGCTGCCCCGTTTACCATACTAATGTGGCTGGCACTTGCGGCCGATGCCGCGGCAAATACAGTGCCGCTTGCCCGGGCAGGGGAACCATCCAGGAGGTCTGCGGCGTCTGCGCACAATGCCATCATCCCGGTGATCCTGGCGCTATGCGGAAAATCGGTCCGGTTATCGCCAATATATTCAGCAGCCTTTTTCCTTTACCTGTATATACGATCCCTGGACTGGAGTTCCGTGAACTCGAGCAAGACTCTTGTGCAACCAGGAACTCCGTTTTATATTAAATTTGAAGTAGGGAATAATTGTGATTAAGCACCGAATGCTTTGGCGTTCACTTATTCTCTCTTCGAAAATCCGATTCGAGATGGCAACTTTTTAGTACAGGCTGCCGTGTAAGAGTGTTGAAAGGCCCAATCCCTTAGCATGCAATACCTGCATTACTCCCTTAACCTAGGTAGCCGCGATGTGGTTCAGGTAGAACTTCAATCCAAGGCCTATGTCAGACTGGTTAACGACGAGAACTATGAGGCATACCGCACCGGGGAGAACTATCGCTATTACGGCGGTTTGGCTGAGAGGTCGCCCGCCAACATCAAGCCGCCCCATAAAGGGCACTGGCATCTCTGCATTGATCTGGGCGGCAAAGATGGTGATCTCAAGGCTACCGTACACATCATTCAGGAAGTGGCTCCCGATAAGAAACAGAAGAAAAAAGTACGGTAACCGCTCCCCAGATCAACTCGCCTCGCTTCCTTCAATCCCGCCCCGCACTGTTTCAATCCGGCTGAGTCTGTTATGTGACCGGCGAGGGTGGGTTTTTTCTAGGCGGGTGGCTTCCGGTCGCGAAAGCGGTTCCAGATAGCGTCCATTTCTTCCAGGGTGGCTTCCTCAGGTGTCTTGCCCTGTGCTCGCAGTTCCTTTTCAATATGCCGGAAGCGGTATTCAAATTTGGTGATGGTTCGACGGAGGGCCTCTTCGGCGCTGATACCGACAAAGCGACCCAGGTTCACCAGGCTGAACAATAAGTCGCCGAACTCCTCCTCAAGGGCATCGGAATCGTCGGTGCGGTGGGCATTGCGCAGCTCGTCCAATTCCTCCCGGACCTTGTCCCACACTGGTTCGACGGAGTTCCAGTCAAACCCGACATAAGCGGCTTTTTCCTGGACCCGGAGGGCACGGGTAAGTGCCGGCAGGTGCCGCGGCACACCATCCATACGCGATCCCCGCTCTTTCTCCCGCTGTTTGGCCGCCTCCCAATTCTGCTTGGCATGGTAAGCACCTTCGGCCTGCGCTGCACCGAAAACGTGCGGGTGTCGATCGATGAGCTTTCGGCTCAGAGCGCTAACGCACTCCTCCAAGGTGAACCACCCTTCCTCCTTGGCAATGGCAGCCTGGAACAGCACATGCAGCAGCAGGTCCCCCAGTTCCTCCATCAAAGCCTGATGGTCTTCGTTCTCGATACTTTCGATCACCTCGTAGGTCTCTTCCAGCAAGTAGGGGATCAGGCTTCGAGATGTCTGCTCCCGGTCCCAGGGGCATCCCTCCGGGGATCGGAGCCGGTCCAGCACAGCCAGCAGCTCCAGCAGGCGATGGCTGATTTCCGGCGTGCGGGTTAGCGGAAGGTCTTCAGGATTCATTGGGCTCATCCTTAGCATGAACGCCGCGAGCACTGATATGGACTTTCGCGATGCGGTTGCCCTCCAGGGTCTTGACGGTGAACCGCCGCCCGCCCTCCACTATCCACTGCCCGACAGACGGTATCTTGTCAAAGCGATCAAACAGGAACCCGCCAAGCGTATCGTAGTCCCGCTCAGCGGGGAATTGGTACTGGAGTTGATGTTCCAGGTCATCCAGGGCCACGGCTGCATCCACCAGGAACTCGTCCCGACCGACCGGCCTGATCTCCGCCTCCGCCAGGTCAAAGGGGTCTCGCAGCTCGCCCAGAACCTCCTCCACCACGTCTTCCAGCGTGACCAGCCCGGCCGTACCGCCGAATTCATCCACCACGATGGCGATATTAGTGCGCCGGTCTTTGAAATCCTGGAGGAGGGAAACCACGCCCTTGCTCTCGGGTACGAAAAACGGAGGACGTGATAGGCGCAAAAGACCCACGTCCGGAGGCGGACCCTTGAGGTAGGGGAGAATATCCTTCGCATACAGGATACCGCGAATATCGTCGATGGTCTCTTTGTAGATCGGGATCTTCGATACCTGGCTGGTACGGATCAGCTCAAGGGCTTCTTCGGGACCTGAGCGGGCCTCCAGAGCCAATATATCTACCCTGGGGGTCATGATCTCGTGCACAGCCGTATCACCGAATTCGAAGATGGAATGGATGATCTCTGTCTCGCTCTGGGCCAGGGTGCCGCGGTCGTATCCCACTTCGGCCAGGTCTTTCAACTCCTCTTCTGAGGTGAACATCTTCTCCGGCTTAATCCCCAGCAGCCGCGTCACTAGATGCGTAAGGCCATAAATCAGGCTGCCTAGCGGATAGAGAACCATCACCAGCAGCTTTACCGGACCCCGGGCCAGCCGGGCAAACGATTCGGTATGCCGGATGGCCAGCAGCTTGGGCGTAATCTCACCGAAGAGCAGCACTACGGTGGTCACCACGATGGACTCGATTATCAGCAGCAGGGTCAGGTTCAGTCCCAGGCGCAGCGCGAGATCGGCAGTGAGCAGGGCGGCCAGGAAGGCTATGGTGATATTCACCAACGTGTTGCCGGTGAGCAGGGAGATGAGCAGGTGCCGCGGCCGCTGGAGGATAGTCAGGACATCGGTATGAATGGCCTTATCCTCCCCGTAATCCTTGATGCGGCTCTGCAGGCGGAAAAAGGCCGTCTCCGCGCCGGAAAGCAGCCCGCTGAGAATGAGCAGGCCCATAAAGAGAGCTAAATTGATCAGTATGCCGCTCATGACCCGGGAGGATTGGGAACGAAGGCCAGAAAATGGTCTTCCAGGGCGTGCATGTTCGCCTGACCTTCGGGAGTGTCATCTTCATAACCCGCCAGATGCAGGCTGCCGTGAACCACCAGTCGCAGCAGCTCCCGCTGGTAGGGTTGGTGGTATCGTCGGCTGTTTGCCAGGGCTCGCTCCTGACTGATGTAGATTTCCCCCTCCAGCGGTTCATCGGCCTCATTAAGCTGAAAAGCGATAACATCCGTGTAGTGATCCTGGCCGAGGAATTGCAGCTTGAGCTGGCGTAGATGTTCGTCACTGGTAAATACAACTTGTATGTCGGCGGTATCGGTGCCGTTGGCGGTCAGGGCGGCTGCGACCAGGGAGGTCACCAGCTCCGCCGGGATAGGCGGAGGCTCCCCGCTGTGCGTATCGACATGCACAGTGATCACTCGGTAGGGGTTCCCTGGACCACGGGAGCCTCGGACAATTTCTTCTTTTCCCTGGCTTCCTCGGTGGCCGCGTCTTTATCGGGGGTTGGATAGGGAATCCTTACATGATAGATCCCTTTCAGGACGCCGAGGATCCCCGTTCCGGCTGAAGCATTCCCCTTCATGCGGTTGATTTCCTCGAGAGTCAGCGGGCATTCGTCAAGCTGCCTGTCATCCATGCGCATGTTAATAATAGTGTCCACCATTTGCTGGATGCGGGGCAAGGTCGGCTTGCGAATGGACTTGGTGGCCGCCTCGATGGCCTCACACAGCATGAGAATGCCGGTTTCCTTGGTGTTCGGTTTGGGGCCCGCATAGCGGAAGGCCTCTTCACTGACTTTCTCGGAGCCGCTATCTTCTTGGATGGCTTTCTGGTAAAAATATTCGACCCGGGTGGTACCATGATGCATGGGAATGAAATCAGCCACTGTCTGGGGCAGGCCATATTCCTTAGCCAGGCGCAGCCCCTCCTTGACATGCGAGATCACCACTTTAGCGCTCAAATGGGCGGCTATGGTATCGTGGGGATTTTCCTGCCGGAACAGGTTCTCAATAAAGTACTCCGGACGGGCCAACTTGCCAATGTCATGGTAATACGCCCCCACCCGGCAGAGCAGGCTGTTGGCCCCGATGGTATTGGCCGCCGCCTCGGCCAGGTTACCCACGACAATGCTGTGGCTGAAAGTCCCGTTGGCCTCGCGACTCAGGCGCCGCAACAGGGGGTGGTTGAAATCGGACAGCTCCAGCAGGGTGAGATTGGTGGTAATGCCGAAGATCACTTCCAGCACTCCGATGAGCCCATACACTATAATGGGCGATAAGATTCCGTTGATAGAAGCATTTCCCAGATCATATCCCAGAGTCTTAAGATCGGTGTATTTGAGGAGCTCAACAGCTGTAATCCCAACCACATAGGCAGAAACGATATAGATGATGGCGGTGAAGATCTGGCGGCGGCGGCGTAGCTGGCGCACGGCGTAAATAGCCACGCTCCCTACCAACAGGTTCACCAGCACAAAGTCCGCCTTATTGCCCATCAGAAAACCCATCAGCAGCGCCAGGGAGACAGTGGCGATGATGCTGGTGCGGGCATCAAATAAAATCGTAAAGGCCATAGCCGCAACGGTAAAAGGAACAATGTAGTCAGGATTGAAAAACTCAAAGAGGTCACGTCGTTGGAACACTTCTCCTAACAGCAGGAGACCTTTTCCAACACCTAAAATCAGGATAAACAGGAGACTTGTTAGAGCTATCAAGCGAGCATTTTCATACCAAGAGCGGCGATAAACGTATAGCCACGCAAAGAAAAACGCCAACAAGATTGTGATAATCAAGACAATACCTATCCTAGGCAGCCAGAGTTGAATTCCACCACCGGATGCCAGCTGCTTAGCCTTTTCCGTGGCAAGGGAGTTCAGTTTCTCAAGGATTTCGGGTGTTACGCGGGTATTGGCATCTACGATCCGCTCGTTCTTCAGGACGAAGCCCTTCGATATGGGCACCTTGTCCACCGCCCCTTGCTGTCTGCGCCGGGTGGTTTCATCGTCATAGATGAGGTTTGGGCGTATAAAGTAGATTAGCAGGTCGGAAGCGACAGTGCTTTCGATGGTTGCCTCCACCGGGTACTGGGCCTGGAACCTGGTTTTAGCTTTGGCCCACGCCTCGTCCAGATCCATGAGGAACTTCGGCTCCACCACCCCCTCCACCCCTTCGCTGGCCACGGCCGCCGAGATCCCCTCCAGTTGCCCCTTAGGCAAATCGAGAACGCCTTCGGCGAAGATGTCGCGGATGATTCTCGCTAGTTCGATCTGGAGCCGATTATAATTAATATTCCGACCTTCTGGAGATTCGCCCAGGAAGAAGCTGCCCCAATACGGCGCATTCAGATCAAGCGGAAACCGCAGGGCGAAGTTGCTCCGCAGATCCACCACTTCGATGCTATCTCTTTCAACTGTCTGCTGGGCCTGCGTAAAACGGGCATCGTAACGATAGCGATAAGCCAGCTGGCGACTGCGGGTAAGCTTGTTTTCGGCCCGCTGGATACGCTGCACCCGGGTGAATAGGTCAACCAGACCATTGAGCTGGGTCGTGGTAATCTGAGGATCACGGCGGAATAGGTAGGGCACCAAGCGACGGGCTGTCTCTCGCTCCTGCTCCAGCGCTTCCAGACTCTTCAGTACCGGAAAATTAAAGGGTGCAATGATCTCCTCCCGGGTGATCTCGTTCAGGTCGTAGCGATACTCGAACCGCTCACCAATGGGAAACAACCAGGAGATGACGGTAATGCTCCCCAGGAAGATCAGCACCCGGTAGAAGCGATCCGAACGCAACCACGGGATGGTTCTAAATACCCTTGCGAGGGAACTGGGAACCTTTATCTTCATTTATAATCTCCGGGCTTCTTCCAATATCTGTCGGGCGATAACCATCCGTTGCACTTCGCTGGTCCCTTCACCGATTTCCAGCACTTTCGCATCCCGGAAGAAGCGTTCTACCGGGTATTCTCGAATGTAGCCGTAACCGCCATGGATCTGGATAGCATCGATGGTGATGCGCATCGCCAGCTCGCTGGCGAACAGCTTGGCCATGGCCGCCTCTTTGATTACGTTCCGACCCTGGTCTTTAAGCCAGGCGGCATGGTAGACCAGGTGCTTGGCGGCCTCCAACTGGGTTGCCATATCCGCCAGATTAAACTGTACGGCTTGAAACTGGCTGATCATACGACCGAAGGCTTCCCGCTCCTGGGCATATTTCAGCGCCATCTGGTATGCTCCTTCCCCGGTTCCCAGGGCCAGAGCCCCAACGGAAATCCGGCCCCCTATCAGCGCATGCAGAAGCTGCCGGAATCCTTTGGCCGGTTGACCGAGGAGGTTGTCAGTAGGGATCTCCATCTCTTCAAAAAAGAGGGCGCGGGTGTCAGAAGAGCGCCAGCCCATTTTTTTCTCCGGCTTACCTAATCTTAAACCAGGCGTATCTTTTTCCACCAGAAAGGCGCTGATACCCTGGTCCTGGCCGTCAGCTATCAGGCGGGCGGTGAAAATAATCACCCCGGCTTTGCCGGCGTTGGTGCAGAAGGCCTTTTGGCCATTAACCACGAACTTGTCATCCCTGCGTTCGGCCCTGGTCTGGGTGGCACCAGCGTCGCTACCGGCTCCCGGCTCGGTGAGGCCGAAAGCCCCCAACATCTGGCCGCTGGCGAGAGAAGGCAGGTATTTCTTTTTCTGGTCTTCATTACCGAACAGTAAGATGGGCATAGTGCCCAGGCTGATATGTGCGGCTGCTGTAATGGCGATGCTTCCGTCAACTTTGGCCAACTCGTGGACGGCGATGGTATAGGCCACCGTATCCATTCCAGCCCCGCCGTAGGCCTGGGGTATGGGGATCCCCATCAGCCCCAGCTCGGCCATCTTGGAAACCAGTTCATCAGGGAAACGGCTTTCCTGGTCTAGCTCAGCTGCAATCGGACCAACTTCGTTCTGGGCGAACTCGCGTACCATGTCCCGCAAAAGGCAATGTTCTTCGGAAAAATACCGCAGTTCCATGGTGATTTAACGCTGCGGAGCTACCATTTGATCATGGCCGAGGCCCAGGTAAAGCCCGACCCGAACGCCACCAGCACTACGTAATCGCCCGGATGAATAAGACCTTCATCGAGGGCCTCCGCCAGGGCGATGGGGATACTGGCCGCCGTCGTATTACCATAGCGCTCGATATTGGAGTAAACCCGCTCTGGCAGCACCTTCAGGCGGCGGGCCACCTCTAACGTGATCCGCAGATTGGCCTGATGGGGTATAATAAGGGCGACATCTTCAACGCTCATGTTATTGGCGGTAATTGCCTCCATGATGGACTCGGGAAAGCGCGTCACAGCGTGGCGGAATACTTCCCTGCCGTTCATCTGGAGCCAATGCCGGCCCTCCTCCAGATCCTTTACGGAAATGCGGGGATTTCGTCCGCTGGCGGGCGCCTCGGCCCATAATTCCTTGGCATACTTGCCCTCAGAGTGCAAGTGAGTACTCAAAACGCCGCGATCCTCATCGGTGGCGGAGATAACTGCGGCCCCGGCGCCGTCTCCGAAAATAACACTCACGTCCCGCCCGGCATCGGATAGGTCCATACCGGTAGACTGGACTTCCGCGCCAATAAGCAGCACGTGGCGATACATACCGGTGTGAATATATTGATCAGCAATGGAGAGGCCATAAATAAACCCTGAACACTGCACCCGGACATCCAGAGCCCCGATTTCCGGAAAGCCCATGCGATCCTGGAGCAGACAGGCTGAGCCGGGCGCCATGTAGTCAGGAGTGGAGGTGGCGAAGATGATCAGGTCGATATCATTCACAGTGAGTGAGGCTGCTTTGAGGGCCTGTTCTGCCGCCGGAATGGCCAGATCGGTAGTCCCTTCGCCATCGGCGACGAACCGCCTGGTCTGGATACCGGTGCGCGCGCGAATCCACTCGTCGCTCGTAGCCATGATGGCGGCTAGATCATCATTAGTGACCACTCGCTCGGGCACGTAAAAACCCGTTCCAGAAATGTAGGCCTGGCTCATGATGTATCTCCCATTTTAATATCTTTAAGCTGCAACTGGGTTTTCCGATTTCCTTGCCATTCGTTTTCTTCCACAACGTAAGCGATATCCAGGGGTTTATTCAAGAGTAGTTTTTCAAAGTGATCGGCCATCTCAAAACCGATGGCATCAAAGGTGACGCCCTTTTGATGGAGCTGGCATTTCAGATGATTGCTGGACTCTCCCACCAGGCGCGGTGTCCCAATTGCCCGGATGCCGCGCGTGACGAAAACCGGCCGCCGGTTCCCCGGCCCGAAGGGCGACAGCGAATCGAGGAACCGCAGTAACCGACTGTCAATGAGGCTCAGGGGACACTCCCCTTCCACGGTAAGCCGGGGTTGGAGCTGCTCTTCAGTAAGCCGCTGATCAGCCAGGGTTAGAAAGTGGTCCTCGAAGGCCGACAGATGGTCATGACTCACGGAAAGCCCTGCCGCTACGGCGTGTCCGCCGTAACCCAGCAGGTGTTCCCGGCACTCGGCCAGAGCCTCATAAAGATCGAAGCCGGCCAGACTACGGGCGGATCCCTTCCCGACACCGTCTCCCATCGCAATAATTACCGTTGGCCGGTGGAAAATGTCCCGGATGCGAGCTGCCACGATGCCAATTACGCCCTGGTGCCAGTCAGCACCACTGAGAACCAGGGCCTTCTCCCGGCTGAGATCGTGGTGGGCGTTGACCTGGAAGATGGCTTCCTCCACCGTATTTTCCTGGATGATCTTGCGGCGCTCATTCTCCGCCAGGAGCTCTCTAGCCATGGAAACTGCCAGGTAGTAGTTATCGGTGGTCAACAGCCTGACGGCCCGTCCGGCATCACCCAGGCGTCCCGCGGCGTTGATTTTGGGGGCCAGACCGAATACCAGCCGTCCTACAGTCACCTCTTTTCCGGCCAGGCCTGCCACCTGCCAAAGGGCCGCCAGACCCGGTCGCGAGCGCTCCTTGATAAGGCGCAGTCCCTCCTTGACAATGGCCCGATTCTCATCGAGAATGGGCACCATATCGGCGGCGATTCCTAAGGCGATGAGATCCGCGTGTTCCCAGGCGAGGGCCGGATCGTGGCCGCCCTTTTCAGCCACTGCCAGGGCCAGTTTGAAGGCCACCCCGCCGCCGCACAGGCCTTTGAAGGGATAGGGGCAGTCCACCCGCTTGGGGTTGAGGATGGCGGCAGCGGCGGGCCGGTCAGCGTCCGGAGTGTGGTGATCGGTGATGATAACATCTATGCCCAGCTCCTGGGCGCGGATTACCTGCTCCATGGCAGTGATTCCGCAATCGCAGGTAATCATCAGGGTAGCGCCGATGAGGGCCGCATAGTCGATGCCGCCGGGTGAAAGGCCGTAGCCTTCCGTTTCGCGGTTGGGGAGATAGGTGGTTACCCGGGCACCGATGGATTTGAGAAAGAGGTAGAGCATGGCAGCGCCGGTAGCACCATCCACATCATAATCGCCGAAGATGAGAATTGGCCGGTCAGCCCGAATCTGCGCCAGTACCCGGTCAACCGCTCTTTCCATATCCTTCATCAGGAATGGGTCGTGCAGCTGCTCAGGACCCGGGTTACAGAAAGCAATTCCTATATCGCGATTGGTGATACCCCGGTGGACCAGGATCCGGGCGTAAATCTCAGGCACGCTGAATTCCTGCTCCACTCTCTGCACCAGCTCGGGGTCCAGTTGGGTAAACTCCCAGCGGATACTACTCACTCCTGACAAAACGGGGGACCTCTGCGGTCGTCAGTTCATCGACATAAAAAGATTGGAGACTGGCCTGTAAGCCGAATTCAGTATCCCGAAGTTACGGGATGATGGCTATTCATCTGGATCTGGTCTCACGATCAGATTCAAGCGACCTACCCGCACCGCATCCCCTTCCCGGCAGTTGGGAAGAAGACACCGGCGGATCACCGGCTCCCGCTCCCGAAAATTCGGGACGGAAACGGCGCTGCTCGGTCTTGCTCCAGGCGGGGTTTGCCAGCTCCCCGGCTCACACCGAGGACTGGTGGTCTCTTACACCACCGTTTCACCTTTGCCCCGACCCCGAAGATTCGGGACGGGGTAGTCTGTTTTCTGTGGCACTTTCCGTACTCCCGCTCCGCAGCCAAAGGAATTTTATCGCGGACGGGAGCCCCTCCCGTTAGGAGGCGCCTTATCCTGCGGAGTTCGGACTTTCCTCCCCCCGAACCAGTCTGCCCACAGGCACCCGGAACGAGGAGCAGCCATCCGGCCAGTCTCCGGGGCTAATTTATCCTTATGGATCCCTTCGGGACAGGTAATTTATCAGATTTGGGAGGATTCCGCCGCTCTGGCTGCGTTCTGAGCTTTGTGTGTTTGCCCGCGGGGGATGTGAACGGCGGGGGGCTAGTCTTCTTTCCAGTAAAGGATGACGCCACAGCTTTCGCAGGTGACGATCTTATCCCGCGCTTTAATTTCCACTTGCTGCTGTGGGGGAATCCGGTTGAAGCAGACCCCACAGGAATCCCGGGTCATCGGTACCACTGCTATACCGTCCCGCGCCGACCGGATTCGCTCATAGGCATTCAGGAACCGGGGCTCTATACGAGCCAGGATCTCCACGCGGTCCTGTTTCAGGGCTTTGTCCCGCGCCTCAGTCGCAGCGATGGTGGCTTTCAGCGATTCTTGCTGGGCTGCCAGTTCGGAGTTCTTTTCCCCAACTTTCAACTCATCCGCCTTCAGCTCGTCGGTGAGACGCTGCTTTTCTTCGCTCAGTTCCAGCAGGTGAAACTCGCCCTCATCCAGGGTCTTTTTGGTGGTATCGATCTCCGCCGTAAGCGCGTCATAGGCCCGGTTGGTCGACACCAGCAGCAGTTGTTCCTGGTATTTTTTCAAACGTGCGCGAGTTTCGGCCAGGGTGGCCTTTAATTGGCGACTTTCCTGCTCGATATCCTGCAGCCGGGCGCTTTTAGCCGCGATGCCCTGCTCCAAATTTTCCAGGTCCCTCTTGAGATACTCGACCGTCACCGGCAGGTCACCTTTCTGCTCCTCGATTTCCATCAGTTGGGTGTCAATGGCTTGAAGCTTGATCAGGCGGACTAAGCTTTCTCTCATCTCAGAGCCTTTTGCGGGGAGATAAAAATCGCACCGAACGGTGCGAGCAGTAAGACGCAATCTGGGGCGCTAAGGTGAGTCCTATACGCCCCCGAAAGAACATTAGTTTAGATACCACAACATTATGTGGGCGGTATCCGATTCGAACGGATGACCTCTGCGATGTGAACGCAGCGCTCTAACCGGCTGAGCTAACCGCCCGAAAAAGGCGGGTTAATTTAACTTATGTTCGGATGAAGGGAAAGGCTTGCCTTATAAAGGGACCCATCATAATTTGATGTTTCGTTTACTAGATCATGTACGCTTACCCGCCATACATTTTCGGTACAACTGGATTCATCAAGCCCTACTAATCTAAAGTCGAGATGAATCCCATCAGCATCGGCATCCTTATCTTCATCGCCTACTTCGGCTTTCGGGGATTCCAGCGCGGACTCGTGGATGAGGTGGGGCGTCTGGTGGGCCTCGTGCTGGCTGTCATTCTGGCTTACCGTTTCTCACCGCTGCTGGCCGATCACATTGGTATCAAGAACGAACTGGCCAGCTCGGCGGTGGCCTTCATCGGGATCTTTATCGTCACCCTCGTTGCCATGGCACTCATCACCCGGCTCGTGCGAAGCCTGGTCGAGCTGGTTCTACTCGAATGGCTGGACAAGCTGGGAGGCACACTTTTCGGTCTACTCAAGAGCATCGTAGTACTGGGAGTGATTATCTACGTTATGGAGAGCTTTGAAATATCCCGGCCCATCGTCCTGCGTCTGGAAAGTCAGTCCCCGGTTTACCGAGGCGTGGTGGTCATGAAGAATACCCTGTTCAAACTAATCGCCCTCGACCGTATGATTGAAGATGTCCGCGACCGTATAAAGGAGATTGAACCGGAAAAGATTCTGCCTCCTCTCATGGATGATCACTGACCCGCCGCCCGTGACCCTGGCCCCGTCATCGTCCGCCTGGAATGAAAGACTGGGCACCCTGCTGCACTTCGCCCAGGTCCTCGAATCCATCGGGGCCTTGTGTCTCACATCCGTTGCTCGCGAACAGGTCCAGGCCCTATGGCCCACTACCGACCGGGAGCAACTGACCCGACGCTTCAGCGCCACTGCCGAGCTCTTCATCCTTCTTGAGAAAGGATCGCCCCCTCCGCTGAGCGCGTTCCCTGACATTCGCCCCGCTCTCCAGCGCCTGCAAAGGGGCGTGAGCGCCCTCACCCCCGAGGACTTCCACCAGCTGCGTCAGGTCCTACTGGTGCTCGGCCCGCTGCACGGCTTCTTCCGGGAGCAGACTGATCTAACCTTCTGGCCGGAGGCCAACAAAAGCCTTGATCCCTGGCCGCCCGGAGTAAAGGAGATCGACCGGGTGGTAGACGAGGACCTGACTATCAAATCTTCCGCCAGCAAGGAGTTGCAGCGCATTCGCGGTGCCATTCGGCGGTTGGAAGGGCAAGTCAGGGGGCGGTTGGAGGAGCTGCACACTCAGGCCCGCGAGTCCGGCTGGGCCCAGGACGAGCCCATTGCCTGGCGGGAGGGTCGGCTGGTCATCGCTCTTAAAGCCAGTCATAAACGCAAGCTGCGCGGGTTTATTCATGGCCACTCCGGCTCCGGGGCCACCGCATTTGTTGAACCGCTGGAAGTTTTCGACCTGAACAACGAGCTCGCCGCCCTTCGGGACGAGGAAAAGGCCGAAGAACTGCGCCTCCTTTCCGCCCTCACCGAGACCGTGCGTCCGCATTCGGCTGAGCTGGCGCAGAGCGTGGCGGTGCTTTACCGCCTGGATTCCCACCTGGCGCAGGCCCGCTGGGCCGCCGCTCAGGAAGCCATCCAGCCGCAGGTGGTGCCAAAAGGCCCTTTGGAGCTGGTCGGAGCGCGGAATCCCGTACTGGCCGAGCATCGGGAGGTAATACCACTCGATCTCCTGGTGGACGACCCGGCACGCATCCTGCTCATCTCGGGCCCCAATGCCGGTGGTAAAACGGTGGTCCTGCTTACGGTGGGGTTATTTGTCATGCTGGTTCAAAGCGGCCTGTTCGTGCCCGCCAAGCGGGCTGCGCTGCCCCTGTTCCACGCCCTCTACACCGACCTTGGAGACCAGCAGTCTATCGAGGAGGATCTTTCCACTTTTTCCGCGCACCTGGCCAACCTTCAGTCGATCCTGGCCCGCTGTGATCAAGACGCGTTGGTGCTGCTGGATGAGTTGGGCACGGGCACCGAGCCCGAGGCCGGGGCCGCGCTCGGGCAGACCTTTCTGGAGGCGATCCGGGAGCGGGGCGCCTTCTGCCTGGCTTCCACCCACCTCAACCGCCTCAAGCTGTGGGCCCAGGACGAAGTGGGTATTCTAAACGCCGGCATGGCGTTTGATGCTCAGGAGCTGCGGCCAACCTACCGACTGGAAATAGGCCGGCCGGGAGCCAGTTTCGCCCTGGAAATCGCCCGGCGCCTGGGACTGGATGACCAGCTCCTCCAACGGGCTCAAAGCCTCATGCCGGATGCCGCTGTCAATCTGGAAGATTTACTGGTCTCCATGGAAGCGGATCGGGCCGACCTCCAGCGGCTGAAGGCCGAGCTGGCCACCCGGCTTGAGCAAGTGGAAACCCTGGAGCTGCAGCTGTCCTCGAAGGAAGCGGAGATCAAGGCCGCTCACCGCCGGGCCCAGAAGGATGCCCTGAAGGAGGCCGAGCAGCTGGTGGCGGAGTTGAACCGGCGCCTGGAGGCCACCATCGCCGAAGTACGCAGCAAAGGAGAGGAGCTGAGTAGGGAAGACATCCGCCGTGCCAAGCAGGTAATCGCGAAGGAGAAACGCCAGATTGCCAAAGAACAGACCCGCTTGGCTGAGGAAGAACCGGCCCTGCTCACAATGGAGGATATCCAGCCGGGTATGTGGGTAATGCTGAAAGACCAGGAGCGTCCAGGGCGGGTGGAAAAATGCCAGCCCCGGCAGCAGCGGGTGACGGTTAATGTGGAAGGGGTGCGGCTTACCCTGCCCATCGACCAGCTGGCCCCGGGCCAGGAACCACCCCGCGAGAAAGCCGGTCCAGCCCCGGTCAAAACCAAGGGGGTGCACGTGGCCATGGCGGGCGAGGCCAGCTACCGGCTGGACCTGCGCGGGCAGCGCGGGGACGAGGCCGTCGCGGCGGTGGACCGCTTCCTGAACCGGGCCATCCTGGCCGGACTGCCGGAACTGGAAATCATCCACGGCAAAGGCACCGGCGCACTCCAGAAACGAGTACGGGAATTCCTGGAAGACCACCCCCAGGTAAAGTCCTTCCGCTTTGCCGATTTTGACGCCGGCGGGACGGGAGTCACCCTGGTGGAACTCAAATGAGACTTCCCTATTCTTTCCGTCTTCCCAAACCTGATTCAATTGATTACCGAAGATAGCCGTATATTCCAGGAGCTCTACTCAACCTGTACACCCGCCATTCAATGTCTGAGGAGTATTTTTCATGAAACGGATCTACTTTGCCTCTGCTCTAGTTGCTTTTTTTATTTTATTGATCACCGCCTGCGGCCCCGCGCCGGATTATGATGTTATTATCCGTCACGGCACCATTTACGACGGCAGCGGCTCGGCGCCCGCCCAGGCCGACCTGGCTATCCAGGCTGACACCGTCGCCGCCATCGGTGACCTGGACACCCTGCGTGGACGTATCGATATCGACGCTACAGGACTGGCCGTGGCCCCCGGCTTTATCAACATGCTCAGTTGGGCCAACGAGTCGCTCATTGAGGACGGCCGCGGCCAAAGTGACCTCCGCCAGGGCGTAACCCTGGAGGTCCTGGGCGAGGGGTGGTCCATGGGTCCCCTGAGCGAGACCATGAAGCAGGAAGAAACCGAGCAGCAGGGCGATATCAAGTACGACATCACCTGGACCACCCTGGGAGAATATCTCCAATTCCTGGAGACGAAGGGCGTCGCCCCTAACGTGGCCTCTTTTGTGGGGTCTGCAACGGTGCGCATCCATGAGATAGGCTACGAGAATCGGGTGGCAACACCCGAAGAGCTCGCCCGGATGAAGCAGCTGGTCCGCCAGGCCATGGAAGAGGGGGCTGTGGGGGTAAGTTCGGCCCTGGAATACGTGCCTGCTAGTTTCGCTACCACCGAAGAGCTGATCGAGCTGGCCAGGGTGGCCGCGGAATACGACGGGATGTACATTTCCCACATCCGTCACGAAGGGGATGCCATCTTTGCCGCCTTCGACGAGTTCTTAACTATCGTGCGTGAGGCGGGCATTCGCGGCGAGATCTACCACCTGAAAGCCTCCCGGAAGCAGAACTGGGACAAGCTGGACGAGGTGCTTCGCCGCATCGAGGCGGCCCGTGCGGAGGATCTGGCGGTCACCGCTGACATGTATACCTACCGTGCTTTTTCCACTGGTCTGTACATTTTCTTTCCCGCCTGGGTTCAGGAAGGGGGCCACAAGGCCTGGGTGGAGCGGCTTAAGGACCCGTCTGTCCGCGAGCGGCTGAAGATCGAACTGGACATCCTGCCGCCGGAAGATATTCTGCTGATCGGTTTCCGCAATGAAAATCTGCGCCACCTTACGGGCAAGACTCTGGCGGAGGTGGCAGCCATGCGCAATGCTTCACCCGAAGAGACCATGATGGACCTGATCATCGAGGACGACAGTGGAGTAGATATCATCGGGTTCGCCATGAGCGCTGAGAACATCCGTAAAAAGATCGCCCGGCCTTGGGTGAGCTTCGGCTCCGATGCCGGGGCACTGGCACCCGAAGGGGTATTTCTCAACGTGCAACCCCATCCCCGGGCCTATGGTACCTTCGCCCGGCTGCTGGGCAAGTATGTCCGGGAAGAACGGATTATTCCCCTGGAAGAGGCCATCCGCCGCCTGACCCACTTCCCGGCCGCGAACCTCAAGCTCGACCACCGGGGTCTGCTGAAGCCCGGGTTCTTTGCCGATGTGGTCGTCTTCGATCCCAACACCATCACCGACCACGCCACCTTCGAGAAGCCCCACCAGTACGCTACCGGGGTGATCCACGTTTTCGTCAACGGCGAGCAGGTGCTCCGGGACGGCGAACACACCGGTGTGCTGCCGGGGCGGTTCGTCAAGGGGCCGGGGTGGAAAAAGGATGCTAGGTAGCGCAAGTTGCCGGAATAAGCCTACCTCATACCCAACGGGAGGTTGTCGTCTTCGAGCTGGGCAAAGACAGCAAAGTGCAGCGCATCAGGCGGCGCTACGACTATATCTACCCCAAGAAGTGAGGCCTAACGGTCGCCGGAACATTTCCCTGCGGCAGCCGTTCTACTTCATGTCAGCAGGCCTGTTACTTATGGCAACCTTGGGGCACGGCTCATGGGTCAAATAAAATTGGCAGCGGCCTTCGTGATGGTTATCCTTCTCCTGGGAGCAGCCGCCTGCTCTTTCCCCACCGAAAATAATGAAAATGATGAAGATTCCGCCTATTTCTATTTCCAGGTCCGGGTGGATAGTATCAGCGCGCCGGGCGACTTCTGGGTAGGAGATACCCTTCATATCCAATTGTATGGCATCATCGGTCTCGATGGCTGCAATTCCTTCGCCCACTTTGAAGACCAAATCCGCACTACCGAAGCTGGGGATACTTACGCCTACGACCTTGATCTGACGGTCTGGGGGAAACGTGACTGCCGCGCGCTCGCCTGCCCGACGGTTGTCGTTCCGCTCGATCACTGCTACTATTTTTATCCGCCGGGCCCGGGGATGCTGTTTCTCAAAATTCATCAACCAGACGATTCCACCCTCCAGGCCTATGTCCGGATCCACGATGATAACATAATCATCGACTAGGATACAGCGCGCACAGGAGCGGGCCACCGGCCTCTGGTACTCAGCATGCCACTCTCACTGCGAGTAGCGGCTTTGCAATATCATGCCAAACCATAAAACCAGTAGTGGCCCATTATCCGTAGTCAGTTGTCTGTAGTCTGTCGCTGATAGCTACCGCTACTTTTTTACCTCCCGGTTTCGTAAAATCAAAATAACCAATGGCCTGCATTTCCGAAGAGGCCATCGTCAGCCAGCAGGAAAATCACCAATTTGAGACCCGTATCGTGTACCATATTGTGTTGCAATTTGAGTGATAAATGTGTATACTTGCTGGCAGATGATTAAGGAGGAATCATGCGCTTCGTTTCCGTAAGAGACTTGAGGAGTAAGTCGGCCCAGGTCTGGGGGCAGCTTGCCGACGAGAAAGAGCTGGTAGTCACATCCAACGGCAGGCCTATCGCCATCCTGTCGGCGGTTCAGGAAGACCGGCTGGAGGAGACTCTGGCGGCCATCCGTCGCGCCCGGGCCATGGCCGCAGTGGATGCCATCCAGCAGCGCGCGGCCAAAATGGGCCTTGCAGATATGACCCTGGAGGAGATTAACGCCGAAATCGCGGCGGTGCGGAAAAACCGCCGCCGGTGAAGATTGTCTTAGACACTAATGTGGTAGTATCAGGGCTGCTGAACACTCACGGCAAGCCTGGCGCAATTCTACAAATGGTCGCGATCAGGGCCCTTATAATTTGCTATGATGCCCGCATAATCACCGAATACCGTGAGGTCTTGCTCAGACCTAAATTCCCTATTAACGAAACAGAAGTGGATGCGATTCTGGAGCATATCGAGGCTTCCGGTCACTTGGTGGCAACTTCTCCTTTGCCACAGCATCTACCTGACCCCGACGATGAGCCTTTCCTGGAAGTCGCCCTGGCAGGTGGTGCCGAATACCTGGTCACCGGCAACGTCAAACACTACCCTGAAGATCGCCGCCGGGGGGTTAAGGTGGAGTCCCCGGCTGAATTTGTGGAGCTTTACCGCAAGAGTATAGACGATGGATAGGTATCCGTTGTCCGTCGTTCGTGGTCCCTCGCTGACTGCTGATCGCTGATCGCTGACCGCTGACAGCTACCGCTACTTTTTCACTTCCCGGTTTCGTAAAATCAATCTGACCCATGGCCCGCATTTCCGAAGAGACCATTGCCCGGATTCGTGACGCCGCCGACATTCTGGATGTGGTGAGCAGCTACGTGCAGCTCAAGCGGCGGGGGCGCAACTGGTTTGGCCTGTGCCCCTTCCACCAGGAAAAGACCCCCAGCTTCAGTGTCAACCAGCAGAAGCAGATCTTTCACTGCTTCGGCTGCGGCCGGGGCGGCAACGCCTTTACCTTCGTTATGGAGCTGGAGAAGCTGGAATTCGTCGAGGCCGTCCAGCGCCTGGGGGAGCAATACGGCATCCCGGTGGAGCTCACCGGCACCACCGATCCACGCCGGAAGGCCACAGTGCAGCAGATCCTGGACCTGTGCGACCTGGCCGCTGAGATCTATCGCAACAACCTCCAGGGCAATACCGGCGCCAAGGTGCGGGCCTATCTGAAACAGCGTGGTATTACCGAAGCCACCCAGGCGTTATTCAGGATCGGCTACGCCCCGCCGGGCTGGGAAAACCTGCTGCAGGCCGTAGGTTCGCGCCAGTTCTCCCGCGAAGCGCTGGACCAATCAGGACTCTTTACCGCCGGCGACCGCGGGCCGTATGACCGCTTCCGCAGCCGCATCATGTTCCCCATTACCAACATCTCCGAGCGGGTGGTGGCCTTTGGCGGGCGCATCTTCGAGTCCGATCCGTCTGGCGGGGACAGCCGGGCAGGTGAGGTCGCCAAGTATATCAACTCGCCGGAGACGCCGGTCTATCACAAGGGCGAGATCCTCTACGGCCTGTCCCTGACCCGCAACCATATCCGCGATCAGGACGCGGCTATCATCGTCGAGGGCTACTTGGATCTCATCCAGCTCTACCAGGCAGACATAAAGCACCTGGTAGCCGTTTCCGGCACCGCCCTCACCGACCGGCACGCCCGGGAGCTGCGCAAACTCACCAGCAATGTCTTTCTGGCCTACGATGGTGACGCCGCCGGAGTACAGGCAGCTATCCGCGGCGGCTATACCCTCCTGCGAAACGGCCTCACACCCAGGGTGGTATCCCTGCCCCCTGACGTGGACCCTGACGACTGGGTACGTGCGGAAGGCCCCGAGCCCTTATTGAAGGCCGTGGATAGCGCCGAACCGCTACTTGAATTTCACCGCTCCCATTTCCAGGGTGACCTGACGCAGACCGGAGACCTGCGCCGGTTGCTTGACGAGATCCTTCAGGAACTGGTACAGGTTAGGGATCCCCTGGTGCGGGAATTGCACCTGAAGCGGGTGGCAGACCTCACCGGCATCGACGAGCGGCCTCTCCATGAAGCCCTCCAGCGCATCACCAGAATACGGCCGCGGGAGGAAGAAAGCGAGGACCAGCCTGAGGCAAGCCGGGTCATCATCGAACCCACCCGCTCCCATAAAGCCCAGATGACCCTCATCCGCCTGGCCTTCCACGACAGCGACCAGGTGCTCAACCTGCTCCTCGACCACACCAGGGAAGAACTGTTTACCCACCCCGTCCTGAAGAACATCTGGCAGGCTCTGGACAGCGTGCTCCAGCAGGGGACTGTCCCCGATCCCGGCGGTATCATGGATCAACTCGCGACCATGGAAGAGCACCAGGTGCTCAGTCAGATCCTCATGTCGGAAGAATATCCGGCGGAGGATCGGGCGCATGAGGACCAGGTCCTATTCCTGGCCATTGATTGCCTGACAGTCCTCCATCGGGAGGTCCTCCAGCGGCAGATTGAGCAGCGCCGCCTGGACTTGCGCCAGGCCGAGATGCAGACTGGGCAGTCACCAGCCGAGATCATCGCCGAGGTGGCCACCCTGCAACAGCAGCTGGCCAACCTGAGCCAATTGTTTAATAGGTACCGGACCGGGTGAAGTCCTTGGAGCCTGAGCACATTCGGCAGCCTTTCCCGGCTGCTGGGCCAGCTCTCAGCATTCCAGTAATGGTCTTTTTGCTCACCGCCCAGGTGAATACCGAAGCCCTGAGCCTGGAGGAACAGTCCTCCGGCCTTCACTGCTCCCTGGCGGTAAACCCGGGCTACCTGGCCGGGGCAACTCTAACCTCGCCCGGTGTCTGGCGTTGCGGGTCACCCGTCCTATTGACTATCCCCTGGTGAACGGGTAGCTTCCCTCCCCGATAGGACTCTTTGTGGGACAAGGGTTACACTCCATGCAGCGCTGGACTTACCTGCTCGCAATAGCCGCCCTCCTGGGGGGAAGCCTTCAGGCCCAGGAGGACCAGACCGAACCCGCCGTGGGCTACCTGCGCATCTTCACCGACGCCGATCTCGTGCAGATCTATGTTGACGGTGAAATGATCGGCTATAGCCC
This sequence comes from Candidatus Neomarinimicrobiota bacterium, assembly GCA_041862535.1. Taxonomy (NCBI): domain Bacteria; kingdom Pseudomonadati; phylum Fidelibacterota; species Fidelibacterota bacterium. The sequence goes on from JBGVTM010000030.1 coordinate 28,072, forward strand.
CATTGTGGAGAAGATTCCGATGACACCGGGGTGGCACAGTGTCAGCTTCTTCTCACCCAACTTCAAATGGGACCACTGGACCCATCGCCAGCGGAAGGTCCTGATCAACGTAGTGGAAGCCGGCACCTACCATGTACTGGTCAAGCCCGGGGAGCTGGAGGAGGTCCACATGGCCTGGAACGACCTGGAGCGCCAGCTCGCGCACTATGAGACCGGACAGCGGATCAGCGCCGTAGTAGGCATGGTCATGGTGGCGGCGACGTTGATACTATTGGCTAAGGCCATATGATCAGTTTCGCCGGCGTGGTACTTCTGGCAGGTGTCCTGACGTTATCAGCCCAGGACCAGTCCGCCCCGCTACCTCCCGGCCAGGAAGAGGCCCCTCGGGTTCCGGACTCCCTCAGGCAATCGTTGCCGTCCCAGCTGCCGGCCGATCAATCCGTCGCCCCCTTTTACCACCCCCCGGTGATCCGCGAGGTCTGGAATCGCTTCTATCAGCTGGTGGACACCCTCGATGACCGGGCCTTGACCAGGCGGTTCATCCAGGCGCTCCTGGATTCCCTGGCAAGGACCGTCCAGGCGGATTTCGACAGTCTGGCCGTGCGGGCCCGGGCCTTCGAGACCAGGGAAAAGGGCTACACCCACCGCTTCTACCGCAGCCCCCTGACCCGGGACGAGATTCTGGGCGAACCCATTTCCGAGAGGGAAGCCTCCGACATACCACACTTCCATGCCGTCTACGATCCCCAGGGATACCTCCTCCGGGTCCGGTATGTAGAGCCGCGCAAGTGGCGGGCCCGACAGCAGCTACTGGCAGAAGGATCGTTCCAATCCCGGCCTGGTTCGCCCCCAATGGTACGCTATTTTCAGGCCTGGGATGTCCGCCGACTGCGACCGGTGGACTATACCCGCAAGAAAAAAATACCTGAAAACGAGCCCTATATACGGGTCATCTACGACGACCGGGACATTATCAAGTCCCTTCAGAACTATAATGAAGCGGGAGAGCTGCTGTACACCGTGACTTACGGCCGGGTGGCCGTTGACAGCAGCAGCTACGCCCGACTGGAGTTTGCCGGGGACAGCTCCGCTTCCCTGCTCACCGTGCACCCCTATATTTTTCTCCGGGACTGGAGCGTTGTCAGGCCGGGATGGAAAGTCGCCCTGACCAGCGATGAAAACGGGTACCTGGCTTCCACCCAGGTCTTCAACCAGCTCGACCAGATCTCCTACTATTACACCTTCAGCCTGCGCACCGAGCCTGATACTAATACCCGCAGCCTTCGCGCTACGGTCCTATCAGATACCGGCAAGATAGAGCAGGTCTACGCGCTGGTCTATGACCAGGACGACCGGATGGTGCGGCGCTCGTTTTACACCCCGGAGGGTGAGCTGTTGGAAACTACCACCTACGACTATCACCCGCGATCATCCGAGCTGGTGGTCACCACGCGCAATGCCGCCGGTATTATCACCTCCCGGCAAAGATTTATCGATCCCTCCTTCGGGAACTGAGCGTGGCGTCACCGGCATGATTCATCTCAACAAAGACTTCTTAGAGACCATTTTCATTACCACCCTCGCGGTGCTTTTGATCCTGGCGGTCGGCTGCGGCGACTCCGATGATAAGGACACCGTCGATCCCTTTATCCGCTTCTCCTTCCCGGAGGAATTCACCGTCCTCAGCGATATTGCCACCATCAGGCTCGATGCGCAGGACAATACCGGTATCAAGCAGGTGACGCTCACAGCCGAAGGTGACACCCTGGCCAAACTGACGGTCGAGCCCTACACATTCTACTGGAACACTACCACCTATCCCGACTGCACCGACGCTGATTCCTATACTCTCCTGATAGCGAAAGCCGAGGACTTCGCCGGTAATAGCCGGTTCACCGACCGGAAATTCTACCTGGATAATGAGGGCCTGCCACCCATCCCGGTGGAGCTGTTCCCACCCACCAATGTCACCAAGCATTCGGCGGAGCTTAGTTGGGAGCAGTCAATAGACTATGACTTCTCACACTACATCCTCCGCCGGGACACCATTCCCGAAGTGACCCGCGATTCCGATTCCCTGATCCGATACGATGATCCAACCAGCACGCACTACGTCGATCTGGGCGCAGGGATCAGTTCTTTTGGCCTGCTCGAAGACACAGATTATTACTACCGGGTATTCGTCCATGATGTATTTGGCCGCGCTACTGGCAGCGATTCAGTGGCCACCGTCCACACTCTGCTGCCTCAGCCGGTGTCCCTGAGCGCAACTGCGCTTATCACCAAGTATATCGCGGGGCTGGAATGGGAGCCCAGCACCGAAGATGTGGCCTACTACCGTCTCCATCGCGGCCCCTCCCCCCAACCGGCGGACCTGGACTCTATAGCCGGTTTCACAGAGGACACCCATAGCTACATCGACTCGGGCCTCACCGCCAGCACAACCTATTATTATTACCTCTACCTGATCGATGAGGCCGGGTATACCCACCGCTTCCGCGACCAGGATGTGCTGGCGCTGCAAACGCTGGCCCTGCCACCGCCAGTCCTGAGGGACCCGCCAACTCCCATCACCAAATATACCGCCACCCTGGCCTGGGAGACTATTGAGGAGCAGGAGGATTCCAGCTGGATAGCTCTGTACCGGGGAACCGGCACTACGGTGGACTCTACCGATGTGCTGGTCTACACCGCCCCCCGGAACGAAACCTTCACCCACACCGATAGCCCCCTCAAACAGGATCATACCTATCGCTACCGGATGCGTCACTGGGACAGCCAGAACAACATCGCCTGGAGCAACATCCTGACCCTGACGACCCAATCCCTGGCCGATATCTGGAGCGGCGGCCTGGGCGTGATCCAGCAGGGGAAGTACGAGCTGCAACTCACTTGGGACCGCTACAGCTACAGCTCCGCCGACGACTTCGCCAACTACACCCTGTCCCGGGACGGCCAGGTGATTTTCACCTCCCCGAACGCCGATGACAACCAACGTACCGATAAGGACCTATCCAAGAATACCCTATATGATTATCGCCTGGTAGTGACCGATACCAGCGGCGCTTCGGTTGCGGCCACTCTTGAAGCCTCCACCAGGGATATCTACCCCGCCGAAATCGTCAGCCTGGATGCCACCGCCGACTGGTTTTACCGCGTGGCATGGCTGCCCAGCCAGGAGCCGGACGGCGAGTTTGACCGCTACGAGCTGCTGCGCTCTGCCGACAGTACCGAGACGTTTACTGATGATGACGCCGATAACATCGCCGACTGCCTGCCGGGTGGCGATTGTGTGCGGGTCACTACCCTGACCCAGCGCCTGCCAACCGCGGCTGATACTATCACCTATCTCGATGCGGATACCACCCTGGGGGACACCGCGCAGGCGATCCTTCCCATTTACAATTACGTTGTTCTGACCTATGACCAGGCCGGGAGATATGTCCGCAGCAATGTTGTCGGGGATACCCTCTACGCCCCGCCTTCAGGCGTTAAGCTGCGGGGACCGAACGAACATGGTTCGTTATCTGAGACGAGTATCCTCCTTAAATGGGATCGGGCCCGGTGGCCATCTTCTGGACTGGAAGCCCTGCTGTTCAGCCGGTGCGAGGTGTGGCGAAATAAAGCCAGGGGCGGGGCACCCCCCG
>JBGVTM010000031.1 GCA_041862535.1 Candidatus Neomarinimicrobiota bacterium
TTCCCGAAACAACCCCCCTGGCTTCCCCCGTACGTCTTGACGACATCCAGATATCCGTCGTTGTTGAAGTCCGCTACGTCAAATGCCGTAGTGAATGACCAGCAGGCAATTCCGGGATTATACACAGTAGGGGAACCAAAGTTGCCGTTGCCTGTCCCCAAAAAAATGGCAAACTTTGAGGAAACACCTCCATAGCCACCAGAATAGCCTGCGGCAATATCAGGAATGGAATCACCATTAAAATCGCCTACTTCAGGGATACCCCCGCCCTCCAAGGGGATGATCATCGCAGGCTCAAATGAGACCTGACTGAAAGCTGGTAGGCCTGGGATAAACAGCCCCAAGCCCAGCAGGAGGGCAACCTTGAGCCTGAACGAGGAGGCCAGGCGGGATGAGTTCGGTGCTTTAATCTTCATCTATTCCCCCCCTCACGGCGACGGTACGCTGGGCGGGTTGCCCACCCGCAGTTCTTCTTCGGGGGGAGGCTTCAGCCATTCATCGAACCACCCCTCGGTATAGCCATAGTAGCCGGTGGCAGCGAGCAGGACCAGGACGAGCAAACCTCCACCGCCCCCTTTCTTAGGCTTGACCGCTGGCGGCGGTCGTTGCGCTTCTGGCGGTGGAACCACAGGAGGCTTGACAGCCGTCTCGGCAACGGCTACCGGCTGCAGGGCGATATTCATCCGGTGATGCTCACCGGCAATCGCGAAGAAGGTGGTGTCCGCCTGTTGATAGCCGTTGAGTCTGAGTGAGACCCGGTGCTGCCGGTCGGGGGTGACCTCCGGCACTCTCAACGGGGTGACCCGGAGTCCCCGGTTGTCCAGGAAGACCAGCGCGCCGGGGGGACTGCTCAGGATGGTCAGCTGGCTGTGCAGGCGCAATAGGGGTAGGCTCAGTTCGTAGAACTGGCCGGCCTCGGTAAATAGGGCAGTGTCTACCGGCTGATAGCCGCTCAGGCTGAGCGACACAGTGTGGGTTTGGTTGGGGCCGAGTTCGGCTCTTTCCAGGGGCGTTGAGCCAGCCTTTTTGCTATCAATAATGACATTAGCACCGGGAGGGTTGCTCGAGATGGTCAGCAGGCTGGGCAGCAACTTAAGGGGGATATCCAGCTCGTACAGCCGGCCGGCGGCCGCAAATATGGTAGTATCAACTTGCTGGTAGCCGTCCAGGCTGAGAGATGCGCTATGGGACCGGTCGGGTTCGAGTTCTGCAGCAGCGATGGGCGTTGTTCCGGCATCCTCGCCATCAAGCACAACCCTTGCGCCGGGAGGCTGGCTGGTAATGGCAATGGAAGCCGGTGCTAGTGGAGGCGGCGCAGCGGCACCGGTTACACTGACCAGCTCCGCCGCTATTTCGGGCATGATAGCGAGCAGGCCGTCAATCTCGCCCCGGTAGTCCCGCCACAGGGAGTGAGTAATCTGCCCGCTCTGGACATCAATAGTGCGGATGTCAACGGAATAGGTGGACCCGACCCGGCCGATGGAACCGGCCACTATGGTGGTGACGCCCAGCAGCTGGCCGACCTCCACGGCACACTCGTCAGAGGTGCAGCCGGTAAGTTGAAAATCCTGTTCACTGAGGATCCGTTCCATCTGTCCCCGCTCTACCACGGTAACACCACCCGTCCTTACAATAGCAGCGCGCAGGCGGTCGCTGAGGCTGGCGGCCTCCACCTGGGAGATACCCCGGCCTTCCAGGTCCAGGACAGCAACCGACCCGGATTCCTGAGCTTTGAGAAGTCCCAGGCAGGCCAGAGAAGCTGTCAAGCAGAACAGAAGGAAACGGGAGCGGCTTGATTGCGCGCAAGACATACAGCCTCCTTAGAGCCCCTCAGCTATTGAATAACAATATTATAATTTAAAGGTAGGTAGATTAGAGTGCTATTTCAAGTAATGGTAGAATATAGTATCGACGAGTAATCCTAGTCCTTGCAGGCTTCAGTAATCTCTCTCAGCACCCGCTCGGTATCCTCAAGCGACATCTGACAGGCGGCGGCGGTTACGTGGCCGCCGCCCCCATACTTCTGGCATAGTGCGCCGGCATCAACATTCGAGGTGCGATTAAAAATGGAGTGCGCAACCGATATGGCCTGGAATTCACCACCTTTGCCATCAGCGATGCGCACCGAAATATTGCCGTCGCTGAGACCGGGCAAGGTGTAGATGAGGAAACGGTTGCCCACCGGGATATCCTTACCACGCAGATCACAGACGATCACATTATCCTCCAGGTGCGAGTTCGCTGCGTAAAACTCCCTGGCCTGCTCTTGCATTACTTTGTATTTCAGGATTCGCTCCTGCGTATCCGGCATTTCCAGAATCTCATCGACTGAGTTCATAGTAAGCAGTTCCGGTATTTGAGTGGTCCACTGGAAATTGCTGATGGCAAAATCGTGGACCAGTCCCAGTCCCGTCCGAGGATCAAGCAATAATGCCAGTAACATTGGGCCCCCTGGATTCTGCACCTGTTCCAGAGTCAGAATGCCACTGTCGTAGAAATCGACCTCTCTGATAAGTTCCTCATATTTGCTCAGGATGGGCAGTTCGGCTTCGAAGTATTCCAGAAGCAGCCTGGCCGCACTGGGGGAAATTCTGGCCAATCCCACAAAGTCCGTAGGGAAATCGGAACGCCGGATTTCACTGGAATGGTGATCGAACCACATATGGCAGTCAGGATGATATGGCAGATTGCAGATGATGTCCTGATTGGTAACTTTAAATTTTTTATCCTGCATGTCCTGAGGATGAACTTGCACAAATTCGTCACACAGGTCCAATTCCAACAACATAGACGCACAGACCGTGCCGTCGAAGTCTCCTCGATAAACTACCCGCATTTTTGATACCCCGCCTTTGTTTATATCAGTATGTCAGGTCAAGTAGAGAGATATTACATAACGAGTATTATAGAAGCACCTTTTTATTCTGCGAGAAATCACGCATGCCATTAAAAACTACAGCCTGTCTACAGGCCAGTCAAGATTCCTCCAAAAGCAGTCGCTGGGCTAAAATATGAACGCTGGAACTGTCCCTCAGACGCGGCCAGTGATCTATAATCATTTTATTGCACAGGTGGGGATTTTTCCCCTCGGAAGTCAACAGATTATCCATACGGATCTCTTCGGAAAGAATCCGCTCCTCTACCTATTGAGCTGGTAGTGCTAATGAGCCGGAAAATCGGTGGGTGAAGTTATTTTACCGACGGATGGAAGGCAAAGGTAATCAGTTAGCTAAGCATTCAATTGTCAGCTATTAGCCATAAGCGGTTAGTGCTTAGTCGTTCAGGAGCGTCAGGCGTCGCAGGGTGAAACCGGAATGAGGTGGGACTCGGGAGAATATTGGATGGGGGAAGAGAGACCCCTCGTCAAGCTCGGGGTGACCCTGAAGGTGTTACTTTATCAGTAGCTTGATAGGTTTATAGTGTGCTTCGGCGTTATCCCCGCTGGTGGCGGGACATACTGGCGTGCAATAGGGAGGCCGGAGGGAACGTCGCGCCTCCGGAAGTCCTGCCGTTCCAATTCATTCTAAATTTCCTGGTAGGAAGTAAACCTGATCTCATCTGGGTCACAGGTAAGCAATGGTGCAAGGATTTCCTTCTCCCAGATTTGCCATGATGACGGGTAACCCTCCTTCGGTACTGCCCGGCCAACCGAGCCCCAGAGATGTTCCCATGCTTTCCGGTCCTTATACACCCATATGGCAGCGAAGGTACCGGCGTTTGCACCACGAATTCCCTTTAAGAAATAGTACGCTTCCAGGCCGGGAAGGTCGAACAGTTTACGTTCCCTCGCTGCTTCAATACCATGCTTGAATTGCTCATCAGTTACATCAGGTTTTAGAACATATTCATGAATACTAATCACTTTTTTCATGATTAACTCCGAAGGAAGGTGCTATGCATAATTGCATGCAGGTTAGCACTGCTGGCCATGATGGCACAATACCTCTCTCTTCAAAACGTTTTGTGTAGCGGAATCCTCCCTGGGACTCGCTGCAATCCTGTTGGTGATTCTTCGTAAAGCCGAACTATTCGCTGAGCTAAGTTTCTCCACTACCGGGAATTGTATTTCGCCTGTCCTACTTCAGCAGCAGCATCTTGATGGACTTGGTGTATTCCGGTGTCACCAACCGGGCTTGCCCGGCGAAGCGCAGCGTAGCCGGGCGATGTAGATGTCGAAGGGCCGCTTCAGACTGAGGCGTGAGTTAGGTCTTGATAACACTGGATACTCTCTTAGTTTCAAGATCCAGAATCTCCTCAATATCGTTTCCAGGTCTGCCAAAACAGATATAAACGAGATAAAATGACCAGATCAAAGCAATCCTTAGAGGAATATTTATGAAGGCCATTGTATACACAAAATAAGGGCCACCGGATGTTCTTCAGCTCAATGAGGTAGAAAAACCTATTCCTGAAGACAATGAAGTACTAGTAAAAGTCCACGCGGCATCTGTAAATGACTGGGACTAGGGTCTCCTGAGAGGTAAGCCGTTCGTGAACCGCCTGCTATTTGGACTTATAAAACCAAAAATCAAGATACTCGGAGTTGATATAGCAGGGCAGGTTGAAGCGGTTGGCAGAAACGTAAAACAGTTTCAGCCAGGTGATGAGGTATTCGGGGACACATCCGCGTATGGTTGGGGCGGTTTCGCCGAGTATGTATCTGTTCCTGAAAATGCTCTGACGTTGAAACCGACCAGTATGACATTCGACGAAGCAGCAGCTATACTTCAAGCGGCGGTCATCGCCCTGCAGGGTCTTCGCAACAAAGGACAGATTCAGCCAGGACAAAAAGTTTTGATTAATGGTGCGTGTGGTGGCGTTGGTACGTTTGCGGTGCAGATTGCCAAATCATTCGGGGCTGAAGTGACTGGCATGGATAACACGAGGAAATTGGACATAATGCGCTCGATTGGAGTAGACCAGGTCATTGATTACACGCAAGAAGATTTCACTAAAAATGGGCAGCATTACGACCTGATTCTTGATGTTGCGGCATATCATTTGATTTTCGACTACAAGCGTGCATTAAGTCCCAAGGGAATTTATGTCATGGTCGGAGCTTCCTCGGCTCAGATGTTCCAAGTTGGGTTCCTGGGACCATGGATTTCAATGACCGGGAGTAAGAAAATGGGCATCCTGGCACATAAACCAAAAAAAGGCTTGGATTATTTAAAAGAGCTTTTTGAATTCGGAAAAGTCGTACCAGTTATAGATAGACGTTACCCATTAAATTAGGTTCCTGAAGCTCTCCGATATTTTGGAGAAGGACACGCCAAAGGAAAAGTAGTAATAACTTTGGAACACAATAATAAATCCTGACAAATTAGGAGGAGTATAACATGAATAAGATAAATAAAAAGAACGATAAGAGCATGTGGGCCATTTGTGGAACAACACTTATGGGCATAGGTGTGGGATTCATTTTCCTTCAGGAATCAGCTCTATTATTTATTGCATCTATACTTATAGGAATAGGCCTTGGTCTGTTGACAACTCCTATAATTTCAAGTAAAAAATTGTAAAAGCAAAACTAATAAAGAAAAGATGATAGAAAAACACATGCCACCAATAGAGTTTATTTGTTAGATAATCTCAGGTTTGTAGGTCGGTGTTTACCCCGACTTCATATACATATATCGAAATGGAGGGTGACATGGAAGCATTAGCAGGTGTGGGACAATTTTTGTTGGATTAGAAATATTTTTCTTGTGGATTGCCGCGTGTCGTATGGACAGGACTTAGGACACCTCTTTAAGACTTGGAAAAGTGAGTATCAGAAAGGATGGTTTTTGAGATCTTATAATCAAGTCCTGAATAGTTGCCAGATGGAGATTGTTTCGCCAGTCACCGTATCCACATAGATGTACCAGGAGGGGGATTCGGAGGGTAGATATTCGATGCCAATCCGCCAAGCTACTCGCAGTTCGATGCAATCACTCGTCCGGAAGGGTAGCACCACTTTTTCTTCAGAATCCATTATAGAACTTACGTTCACTATAAAGACATGAGGTTCTCCGCCTAAACCATGCCAGGTGATCTCCGTGCCTATGATCATCTCTTTGGCCTTGCTACAGCTTACAGATTCGCATTTGGGAATGGTGATTTCGGGATACCAGTGCCCCTCAATCCAGTAAGCACCTTCAGAATACAGGCCTACAGAGATACGAGTATTCAGGACTTCCAATCCCTCGTAAACCTGGTTATGAAACCTAATCAACCAGTTATAGTATACTTCGGCAGGTTGGCCTCCACATTCCCCGGAATCAGCTCTACTACCTCTGGAAGTCTGTACTTCAAACGCGGGAAAATCTGGAAGACCGGTAAATTCCCCAAACTTCAGAACGGCTTCCTCAGCCCAGGTAATCATCAGGGTTTCCTGGGATGGACAGAGGCCTTCCGCACTCCATCCCTGGTACACACCCTCGCTTGTGATATAACCGAAGCTGTCCAACTGGGCACTTTTAAGCTGTCCATCGTTTAATGTATTGATGGTCTGCTGGAGGGCATGAAGATCTTCCGGTGGCAGTAGGCAGCTTTTACTGGGATAGTCCTGTGGCGCAGCGCAATCATCATTCAAGTCAGAGTCCAATATGCCGCAGTTCTGAACTGCGAAGGCAATGATGAGACCTAATATGAGTAGTAGCCTTGCCATAGGATAGAGTTTCATTTATCTGGCCCCCCTTAACGAGAAGTTTTTGGCTCTAAGAGGTCGTACTCATTTCAGCAGCAGCATCTTGATGGAATGGCTGTACTCGGGTGTCACCATCAGACCGATGTACATCCCGGTGGGTAACTCACGACCGGTCCTGTCCCGACCATTCCAGACCAGTTGATGATGCCCTGCCTCCAGGTGCCGATCCGCCAGGCGCACCACCTCCCGGCCCAGCAGGTCGTACACCACGATGTGGACATCCGTTGCCTTAGGTAGCTCGAACTGGATGGTTGTCGTGGGATTAAACGGGTTGGGATAGTTCTGTAATAGCTTGTATGACCACGGTACCAGGGACTCCTCCTCAACTTCGGTAGACCACGTTACCATAACCATGCCATTTGTGAGCCTGGAAATAGTGCGTTCGTATGCTACTTCATCGGTTGCCTGAGCATACACAAATGATATGTTGGAAGAGGAGTTGGCGACAGCGGTCTGATCCACTGCAAAATCGATAGTTAAGATATCACCCTGTTTTCGCTGGATGCTGAGCGGGCTTGATATGGTAAAGTCTATAATGCCCCGTGATGCTACATTCCTTTTCAAGCAAAAACCATGAGTCAGCTCAGTCGTCCTCGTATTCAAGTATGAAAGAATATTAGGAGCGAAGGATACTCTAGCGCTCAAATCGGCTACCCCATTGAGATTATTACCTGAAATACACACCTGGATAGTATCCCCGGGCGCCACCTGGAAGGTTGGGATGTGAAGGGTGATCCCGTCGCCGACGACGATCGAAGTATCGGCACTGGAACCACCAAAGGCACCGATATCATTTATCGATCCGTCCAGATCGTTGTATACCGGATCAGGGTGCCCGGCATCGATGCATGGTGAACCGGCCGCCAGGCGATAATTACCTTG
>JBGVTM010000032.1 GCA_041862535.1 Candidatus Neomarinimicrobiota bacterium
AGTTGTCTCATCAGAGGCATCGCTGGGTAGCTACGTTCGGCAGGGATAAGCGCTGAAAGCATATAAGCACGAAGCCCTCCCCAAGATGAGATTTCCCTTTCCGGCGCAAGCCGGAACTGAAGGCTCCCTGTAGATGACAGGGTTGATAGGCCACAGGTGTAAGTTCGGTAACGGATTCAGCCGAGTGGTACTAATAAGCCGTGAGGCTTGAACAGTCTTTTTTGATTTGATCCAGCCTGTCTGGCGCAGCTTTTATTCTCCATTAATTTTCCGGTGACCATAGCGTAGGGGAAACACCCGATCCCTTTCCGAACTCGGAAGTTAAGCCCTACAGCGCCGATGGTACTGTCCGCTTACGCAGGATGGGAGAGTAGGTCGTCGCCGGAGCTTTTATTTTTTGGGCCCCCTGAACGCTTCTTTGTCAGGGGGTTCTTTATTTTACTATAGTTCTTGACTTAGAATGTGACCTCCGATACATTTTTATCCGCCAGGCTTTGCTAATATGGCCTGGCAATATACTCAGGGTGGTCTCATTGCACCACCAGCGCCCCTTGTATGTCAGCGGGGGTGAAACCTTCTTCGAAAAGGATGCGATGATGAAAAAAGCACTTTGGCCAATCCTGCTGGCTATCGCTCTCGGCGGGAATTCGGCCTTCGGACAATCCGTCTCGATCCGGGAGCTCTATTTCAATGAGTTCATCACCTTTTACGTCAGTAGCGTCGATGTCGCCACTGGTGCCACCGATGTGAACATCTTCGCTTATGAGCTCAACTCCACGGAGTACCCGGTATGGTCGCAGGTAGACTTCAAAATACTGATCAATTCGATCCCTCTGGGACTGACCTATAATACCCCCTTCCTAAGCGTCCTGACTGATCCATTCCGGCTAGAGGGTCCTGTCCAGATCAGGAATACGGATCTGGATGTCAACACTGAGCAGATTTATTATTCCAGCGGCCCGCATGCTGGGGAGGCGGTCAGTTTCACCATCGAGGAATTAAGGACAATTTTTGACGAAGAGGGCTACAATCCCGATGACCTACAAAGCCGGATCATCCAGACCGGGCGGCTGCCCGATGGTACCTATCGGTTTAGTATCGTCATTAATGCCTGGGAGGATGTGGCTGGCGAGATGGGTGGCTCGATACCCGGGGATGAGATCGACAAGAGCATTGTCTCTTCTCACCCGATTGCGTTGGAACTCATCTCCCCGGGCGGTCCCCTGGAGGATACTACCAATACCGCCATCACCACGACCTATCCCTTTTTCCAGTGGCAATCGGACCCGTGCGCCATCTGCACCTATCAGGTTCGCGTGGCCGAGTTCAAGCCGCGCGAGCACAGCTCCATGGAAGATGCCATTGATGATCAGACTGTCCTGCCTCTGGATCAGGCCTTGGGCTATTATAATGTGGGCAATAACACCTCCTTCCAGTACCCCATGACGGGGGCTGTCGACCTGGAGCCGGGTCATATCTATGTCTGGCAGGTGCAGAAGGTCCTTCCCACTACGGAAGGGGAGGAATTCATCAACAGTTTCATCTGGGCTTTCCAGATCATTGATCCTACGCGGGCCGAGGCCTCGGGGGCAGCCGGTGCAGGCGTTGTCGTGCAGGGGCCCATTTTGCGGTTCCTGCAGACTGCTATGGGTGGCGAGAATTTCGATCAGGCATTCGAGGTTGGCGGGGAGCTGGATGGGTACCACCCCAACCAGTTGGTCAGGTTGAACGGCGTGTCTATAAATCCTGCCCAGCTGAATGACCTGAATAACGCTCTGCAGCAGGGCACAATCACGATTATTAGTGTGGAGGTGCAGTAAAATGAGACGTACACTATACTACCTCCTGCTCATCACAGTGTCGCTGGCCTGGGGGGCAGACAAAATCGCCTTCACCACCAAGGTGAGTGGTCAGGTGAATCTGGTGAATCTGCAACAACAGACCGTGCCCTTAAAGCGTGGCACGGTCTTAAACGCCGGCGAGAAGATTGAAACCCTTAGCGATGGCCTGGCTGTCATTATGTTCATCGATGATAAGAGCATCCTCCGGGTGCAGAAAAACACGGTCGTCACGATTGGCGGGGAACGGTCGGCCACAGCCATCTCGAAGCAGATCGATATGCAGTTTGGGAAGCTGCGGGCCCAGATCACCGAACAGCGGCGAGGGGAATTTATTGTCTCCACACCCATCTCGGTGGCGTCAGTGAAGGGGACCGATTTCTGGGCCACTTCGGATCCGGTCCTGGGAGACATCTTTCTGGGTATCGAAGGTCTCGTCGAGGTCCTGAACCTCGTCAGCGGCGGGGTTCTTTCATTTGGTGGGGGAATGATGTGTAAATCCGGACTCGATGGAACCACCGAGGTCACGATCTATGTGCTCATCGTCAGTGAACTCCTGAGGGTATCGGAGGACGCCCTGTCCATGGAGCCGGCGGTGGTAGGTGAGGGTGATGCGCGCATCCAGTTCAATGGACAGGTGCTCCTTACCGCCGAGACCAGCTATGCCGGTCCTGAGCCCAGTGTCGGCAGTACGGTCACCATTTCCGGCACTGCCAACGACGACGGTTCCGTTACGGCCGTTCAGGTGGCAGTTGAGGAAGAAGCTGTGGCTGAAGTGGAACCCGATGAGATCAGGATTCAGCTGGAAGATAATGAGGGCAACATCAAAGAAGTCATTATCATTTACCAATAAGCACCCTTAATTTTCGATTCCATTCTTTAACTCCGGAGGTAAAGGGAAGGTGACTATTCGAGTCTGTCGCAGCGCACAGGTGTTTTTTCTTTTAGTTGTCGGGCTTTCAGCTAGCAGTTACGCTGATGGCATCATCTATCATCAGGCTCCCTCGGAAGCCGTAGCACAGGAACCACTGACCTTGGAAGCCGTGGTGGAGGTTGAGGATGCCGCTGTTGTATCGGTCAATATCTTTTACCGACTCAAAGGTCAGTTGGCGTATATGGAGGTCCCCATGTCATCAGCGGGCGGGGGCTTATATTTCGGAACTATTCCAGCCGGTGATGTGGCGGAGGCGGGTCTGGAATACTACCTCCTTGCCGTCCTAGATGATGAGAGTGTCCTGGCCTTCCCGGTTGATGATCTGGAAGTCAATCCGCTCTTTATCGCGGTGAAGCCCGCCGCCAAGCGCTTGGACGTTGAAGAGGTGGTCCAGGAGACCGCCGCTATTGTCGAGGAGATCGGGGTATTGATCCTGTCGCCGGAGCCGCGAGCAATCTATCTACCGGAGAATGTAGTGGTGGCTGCATCCCTGTTCGGCATCCAGGATCTGGATGCTTCCTCCATACGAGTCCTGGTCGATGGAAAAGACGTGACCAAGGCAGCGAACGTGTCCGCCGATCTGGTCACTTACGTTCCCCCTGCATTAGCGACCGGTGGGCATCAGGTTGAGATTCGCCTGAATCGTGCTTCCGGGGTGGCCTATGATCCAGTGGTGTGGCGGTTTCTGGTGACCGGGAAAGCGGCGGCCACTACGGCGCGGGCTTACCAGCATTCGGGACTCATCACACCCTCCTATCGGCGTAATAACGTCGACAACCAGGTGTTGGAAGTGAGTAATCTCAAGATGTCTTATCGCGGCGGATGGGAATGGCTGAGAGTGCGGGGCGACTTGAAGCTCTCCTCCGAGGAAGATGCCTTCAAGACCCCTCGCAACCGGTATTTCGCCAGCTTTCAGACGCCGGTGCTGACATTGGGTATTGGTGATGTCACCCCGCGCTTTGACCGCTTTGGCCTGGATAGTAAACGCTTGAGAGGATATGATGCCAACTTGACGCTGGGGTATTTAAATCTACGCGTGGCGCAGGGGCAGCTGGAGCGAGTCATCCAGGGACGGCCTGAGTTGGCCTATCAAGTCACTGATTACGATCCCGATGCCAACAGCCTCAGTGTATCACGATCGGGTTATACGTTCCAGCGGGATGTCCTGGCGATTCGCCCCACTATCGGCTCGGGACAGCGGTTTCAGCTCGGTTTATCGTTTATCAAGGCGCGTGATAACGTTCCCTCAGTAAATACGATCATTGATGATGGCATTATTAAAATTGATAGCAGTGACGCGGCTGACGATGCCTTTGCACGGGTAGACTGGATCGACGATTCTTTACATACGATCCGCTATCGTGATCTTACAAAATATGTCGATGTGGTGGTGCCAGATAGCGATTGGGTCGGGAAGACTCCCCAGGACAATCTCGTAATTGGCGCCGACCTGTCTCTCGCTCTGGCCCGGCGCCGGTTCGTAGTTCAGGCGGGAGGTGCCCTGAGCATGCTTAACCGGAATATTTGGGACCCGACCTTGACCCTCGCGGCGCTTGATACCCTTTTAGATGATGTTCCCGATGACATGGTTGCGGGTGAGATGAGTCTGGATGAAGTACGCACCCAATTAGAGAGTTTTGGAATTCCAGCTGATTTTACGGAGTTCGAGCATATCTATCAGATGGGAATTGCCCAGGTTCCGTTGGTGCCCATCGATCCGACCGCCCCGATGAATCTTTCCACAATCTCGAAGCTGCCCTCGCTGGCCTACCATCTCACCACCAAGATTAATTATCTGCGCAACTTCATCACCCTACAGTACCAGCAGGTGGGGCCGGAGTTCAACTCCCTGGCGAACCCCAACCTGCAAAAGAACGTGCGTATCTGGAACATCTCCGATCGTATCCGTATGTTCAGGAACAGGCTATTTATTTCGGCTCTCTACCGCGCGACCGACGATAATATTGTCAAGCTTATAAAGGAGGATGATCCTGAGACCCCGGAGGATGAGACCAAAGAGAGTGACCCGATCACTACTACCCAGATGATGAACCTGAGCGCCAACATCAATCTGGGCCAGGACCTACCTTCACTCAGCCTGGGAATGAGGACTTACGAGCGGAATAACGGCGTTGATACTGTGAGTACTGACCTTGCCATTTCCGACGGCCGTGAGCACAGCCGCACCACATCACGGAGTATTGGTCTTAGCTACCGGCTGCAGCTGCTGGCGTCGACCCATGATTTGAACTTAAACTTGGCTAAGACGCTGATCAGTGATCAGATTGAAGACCGCCGGGCAGATGATCCTCTGTTCGTGCCGCCATCGGCCGTATCGAATATTCTGTCCCTGTCGGCCCGCTCCCGGTTCTCCGATCGGCTGGAGACCAACGTCATGCTGGCGACCAATAGGTTGGAGGTTGGTGAAGGGGACAAGCTGGTTGTTCAGGATATCTTTGATATGGATGCATCGGCCCGCTATATCTTAATGAACGGCAGATTGTCGGTGCGCGGAGGTGTTACCTTTACCAACAGCAATAATGCAGAGAGCGAGAGCGAAATTGCGCCCCCCTCGTTCACCCGATTTGGCATTAAAAGTGACTTGAATCTGGAGTTGATCGAAAACCTGCGGCTTATCACAACCTTCGATTTCAAAAGCAAGCAGGTGGAGGGCCGTGATGCGCCCTTGCCCTACTCTGTCATAGCTGCCAATCTGGAATACATTTTCTGAGCGTATGCCTAAGTTGAACTTGAAGAAATTCATCTCGGGTTATGGCGCCGGCCTTATCTGGGCCGGCGTTTCCATTTTTCTGGCTACCGGCATTCACACTCTGGGAGTGTTCGACCTGCCGAACTATAAGGTGCTGGATTTTGCCTTTGCCCAAGTCCGAGGTCCACTTGCAGGCCTGAGTGCCCGGCATCCCATCTCCAGAGACAGCCTCAAAGTGGTCATAGTGGATGTGGATGACGAGTCGTGGCGGTTGGTGCCGTATAAATGGCCCTACCCGCGGGATGAGGTCTGGGCCCGGGTAGTACGAAACCTGGCCGATGCCGGCGCGCGGGTAATCGCCTTCGATGTTGAATTTGACAGTCCCGATTTCAAGTCGGATTATCTGGAGAAACTGAACCGCGCCGGCGGCAATATTCAGTTCCGCCACGGCGATGAGGTGTTCGCCGATGCTATCCGGTATGCCCGGTCGAGGGGTACCCAAGTCGTACTGGCTTCAAAGTTGGTTGAAGAAACCACTCGAGTGCCACCACAGTATATCATGTATCCGGTGCCCCGTCTGATGGCTGCTGATCCTGAGCCGGGACTGATCAACGAAATCAAAGACTTTGATGGGACTACTCGGAAATACGCCATTGCCTATGATATGGCTCACGAGCCAAACAAGTTATACTTGCCTTTGGGACTGAAAGCTCTGAAGGAATACCGGGGAATCCCAGATACGGTCCAGCTGCGACCGAGCTGGGGAACTAACGAAATTTTGTATGGGCCTTTTACTATTAAGACCTATGGTAAAAGAGCCAATTTTATGGTGAATTTTTATGGTCCCCCGTCAGGCAAATCCCTCCCGGGCGAAGAGCCCTGGAAGACCTTCGACCGTTATCCTTTATCAAATGTGCTTGATGATGCCGAATTCGAATTGAAATACATTGAAGAAGACTCTGACTGGATGGACTTCTTCAAGCTGGATAATGATCTGTATGGTATTGTTGGCGAGAGCCCTTTCCTGGACAAGATCGTCCTCATCGGGGTCTCGGTTAACGTCCTGCTCGATGTCAAGACCACCCCCTATTATAACTATGCAGGCCTTCAGCAGATGATGCCGGGAGTGGAGTACCATGCTAATGCCGTCCAGACCGTGCTGGATCAGAACTTTATCCAGGTGGCCGGTGGTACGTTGGAGCTCACCTGGGAATCTTTCGGGGCTAACCTGTTAATCATCGCCATCCTGGCACTGGCCACTTTTATTTTCATTCAGCGGCTATCTCCAGTCCTCGGTGGCTTTGTGGTCGTTTTGGAGATTCTGATATTCGTTGACGTTGCCCTGGGATACTTCACCAGTGACTATCTCTGGCTCCCGAAACTTATAGGAGCCCAGATTCTACCCCGATCTCTGGTGGAGTCTTTATCGGGCCTGTTTACCATCGGGACGCCCGAGCTCGGTGTCTCCCTGTTTGTCCCCATCGTGCCCGGGATGGCTTCCATCGTACTCACATATGGCAGCATTGTCCTGTACCGGTTTTTAATGGAGCAAAAGGATAAGCGGTTTCTCAAGAATACTTTTGGCACCTATGTGTCTCCTGAACTCATCGACCAGATGTATGAGACCAAGCAGACGCCGGAGTTGGGCGGGGAATCGGGTATCCGCACTGCCTACTTTACGGACATCGCCAGCTTCTCCGCCTTCTCGGAAATCCTTACCGCCTCGCAGCTGGTGGAGTTGCTGAATGAATACCTTACTGTCATGACGGACACCCTCTTGGCGCAGCAGGGCACCCTGGACAAGTATGAGGGGGACGCCATCGTGGCTTTCTTCGGGGCGCCTATATATCTGGACGACCACAGCTACCGGGCCTGTCTGGTGGCGCTCCAGATGCAGGAAAAGTTGGCGGAGCTACGGGCTAAGTGGGCCTCGGAGGATGACAAGTGGCCCGATCTGGTGCCCCAGATGCGTATGCGCATCGGCATCAATACGGGCGAAATCGTCACCGGGAACATGGGCAGCCGGACGCGCATGAACTACACCATGATGGGGGACGTAGTCAATACCGCTGCCCGGCTGGAGGCTTCGGCCAAGCAGTATGGCATTTATATCCAAACCACGCTTCCCACCCTGGAATTGGCGGGGAAAGATAAGTTCGAGTGGCGTTATATCGACAAGGTGAGGGTAGTCGGGAAGCTGGAAGCGGTAGAGGCGGTAGAGATCATGGCACTCAATGGGCAGCTGCCGGATGAACTGGTGAAAATGAAAGGTATCTACGAGGCGGGGATGGAATTGTACTGGAAGCAGGAATGGGATGCCGGTATCAAAGAATTTAAGGCCTCCGAAGCGTTGGAAGAGGTTTTCCCCATGCGTCCCACCACCCCCAGTCAGGTTTATATCGAGCGATGCGAGTACTTCAAGGCCAACCCACCTGGCCTGGATTGGGATGGTTCGTGGGCCCTTACTGCCAAGTAGCTGTTTCCCTTCCCAACCCTTTAAGATTACCTTACCTTATCAACCAATTGAGAATATGGCCTGACTGATGTCAAAGAGAGCAGCAGAGCGGGGCCGAATTTTATGGGCCGACGACGAGATCGACCTGCTCAAGCCTCACATTCTTTTTCTGGAAGAGCGGGGGTATGAGGTGACCCCGGTCCATTCCGGTGAGGATGCCCTGCATGAGGTTGCAACCAGCGATTTCAATCTTGTACTCCTGGATGAAATGATGGATGGGATGGATGGCCTCCATACGCTTCAGGAGATCAAGGCTTTAAATCCGGCACTACCGGTCATCATGATTACCAAGAACGAAGAAGAGTGGCTGATGGATGAGGCCATCGCCGCTAATATTGCCGGGTACCTGACCAAGCCAGTAAATCCCAGCCAGATTTTCATGGCGTGCAAATCCATGCTCGAGCAGACCCGTATCCGCAGCGACCGGGCCGCCAGCCGTTACCTGGAGATTTTTCAAGAGCTGAGTCAACGGGTAGAGACGGCCAACACGCTGGAGGAGTGGATCGCTATTTTCCACGAGCTCACTGATTGGGACATCGAATTCGATAAGCATCGTCACTTAGGGTTGAACCAGCTGCTGTCTGAGCAGCACCTTACTGCCAACCAGCGTTTCGGGCACTTTGTGGCGGCACACTATGGGGACTGGCTTGAGGGTGATGCCGGATTCGCCTTATCCCACCAGGTTCTGGATCATTTTGTAACACCCCACCTGCAGGCGGGAACCCGGGTAGTTTTTGTGCTGGTGGATTGCCTGCGCCTGGATCAATGGAAGGCCATGCGGCCTTTATTGGAGGAACGTTTCACGGTAGAGGAAGCGGTCCATCTTTCCATCCTACCCACCGCTACCCCCTTCTCGCGCAATGCCATTTTCAGTGGACTGTTGCCAGGTGAACTTCCCAGGTATTATCCCAATAAGTGGCGGAAGATGGTACAGGATGAATCGAGCATGAACCAATTCGAAGCGGATTTTCTGAGTGATTACCTCAGACGCAGAAAACTGGATGGAATTCAGGCGAAATACTTCAAGCTCATCACGGCTGAGGAGGGGCAGCGTCTATTAGCGCACCTGCCGGAGTATGCCAGTATCCAGCTGCTGGCCCTGGTGGTGAACTTCGTGGACTTATTGGCCCATCATCGGGCCGAAAGCGATGTCATCAAAGAAATTCTGCCGGATGCATCTGGGTACCGGATCACTATCTGTTCCTGGCTGGAGAAGTCATGGATGCGAGAGCTCCTGGAGACCATCGGAGACTGGAAGGAGACGATCATTATTCTCACCAGCGATCACGGCAGCATCCAGGTGGACAAGCCAATCCGGGTTTTAGGTGACCGCCAGACGTCGTCTGGCGTGCGGTACAAGTACGGTCGCAACCTCAACACTCCCGAAAAGGTGGGACTTACAATTAAGCGCCCTGCTGATTATCAGCTCCCAATGGAAGACGTAACTACGAATTATATCATAGCCCGGGACCGAAATTTTTTCGTTTATCCCACTGATTATCATAGATTTGTGAAGCGCTTCGAGGGGAGTTTCCAGCATGGTGGTATTTCGCTGGAGGAGATGGTGGTCCCGGTAGCGACTCTAAGCCCCAGGGGTGCTTAGTGCGGGTATGTTCCCTAAGGGGCCACTGGAATGGATAGGTGCCCATACCCATAGCCCGGAGGAGACCCTGCAGGCGGGGATGGAGTTCGCCAGTTTTTTGAGGCCGGGGGATGTGGTCGCCCTGCACGGCGAGCTGGGTAGCGGTAAGACGACCTTCGTTCAGGGAATATCTCAGGGCCTGGGGCTCAACGATCAGGTGTCCTCCCCAACCTTTGCCTTGATCCACGAGCACGGTCAGCCCCCCAGACTCTATCACATGGATTGCTTCCGGGAGACCTCCCTTGTACGATGGCGCCAGCTGGGACTGGCGGAGTACTTTTACGGTGAAGCCGTATCAGTGATTGAATGGGCTGAAAACATTGCCCCCCTTCTGCCGGAAGGTACCATTCACCTTACTTTTTCCCATGGCCGAGCTAGCAACGAACGCATCATTGAGGTGCAGCCATGAGGCTTCTCGCCATTGAGACGGCCTATGACCTGTGCGGTGTGGCTTTGCTGAGTGAGGCGGGTGTGGAAGTAGTGGAGGAACAGCATGCGCCCCGCCGCCACAACGAGGTTCTGGCTCCGGCGGTGGAGCGGCTTCTAGCAGCCGCGGGTTGTCGCTTGGCCGATGTGGACAGCATTGCTTTATCAGTCGGGCCGGGCTCATACACCGGACTCCGGGTGGGGATGAGCTATGCCAAGGGCCTGGCCTTCGGTACCGGCCTCCCTATCATCCCGGTACCAACCCTTCCCAGCCTGCTGGAAGGGGAAAGGATTGAGCCGCCCGATTGGGTGGCTGCCTGGTCCCATGGCAGAAATGTGTATGCCATACGCCGGGAGGGCGACGAGTGGGGGGCGGTTCAATTCATGCGCTGGGATGACTTTGTGCCCCAAGCTGAAGGACAGATTGTGGCCGGCTACCTCCTGGAGCGATTTCGAGCCGGTTCTGAGCTCGTGGTGGTGGAGACCTGTCCTTCGGCGGTGAAAGTGGGTAAATTTGCTCTGGGGAAGGGGCTTCCGCCGGCCTCCGACCTGGCAGCTTTGGTCCCGGATTATCATCAGGAATATCAGGAGAGATTATCAAGCTATGCTCATTCGTAGGGCCCAAGTCCCGGATATTGACCAGATGGTGAACATTGAGGAACTCTGTTATGAGCATCCCTGGCCGCGGGAAGCTTTCGAAGAGGAGATTGAGCAAGGCGATATTGGGTTTGGTATGGTAGCGGAAGAGGAAGGTTTAATTGTTGGTTTTCTTTCCGGAATGATCGTTTCGGACGAGTTCCATTTGCATAATATTGCAGTCCATCCCGACTTTCGCGGGAGGGGTATCGGTCGGGGATTGATTGAGGCGGTGGAATCCTTCTGCCGGAAAAGTGACTTCAAGCGTATTTTGCTGGAGGTCAGAAAGGATAACGAAATCGCCCGGCACCTTTATCAGAGTATGGGTTTTAAAGCTGTGGGGACCCGCAAAGACTATTACGGTCTTGGCCGCGATGCTTATCTGTTTACCAAACAGATAGAGTCGGAGTGAGTTGTGGCCTGGTTTCGCCGCAGCGCGAAGAAGATCCTTTCCACCGAGCGGAAGAACCTGGCAGGCGATCTGTGGACCAAATGCCCCGGGTGTAATGAGTACATCTACCGGGATGAGCTGGAGCGATCCAGATTTGTATGTCCTACCTGCTCCCATCATTTCAGCATTGGCTGCCGGAAGTACTTGGAGCACCTTCTGGATCATCAGAACAGGTTTACGGAGCTGAATCCTGGTCTGACGTCGATTGATCCCCTGCAATTCAAGGCCGAGAAGAAGTATGCGGACCAGTTGGCGGCGGCGAAGAAGAAGACCGGCCTTAACGAAGCCGTAGTGACTGTGGTTGGCACTATTGAGGGCTACAAGGTTGTCCTGGGGGTAATGGATTTTGCCTTCATTGGCGGCAGCATGGGATCTGTGGTGGGTGAGAAGGTTTCACGGGCGATTGACTATGCGCGTGAGCACCACTTTCCACTAGTCATTATATCTGCTTCCGGTGGGGCGCGTATGCAAGAGGCAGCTTTGAGTTTAATGCAGATGGCGAAGACCAGCGCCAAGCTGAGCTTATTCTCTCAGGAAGGCGGCCTATACATTTCGGTGCTTACCGATCCAACCACGGGCGGGGTGACGGCTAGCTATGCCATGCTGGGGGACGTTATTCTGGCCGAGCCCGGCGCCCTGATCGGATTTGCTGGTGCCCGGGTAATCAAGCAGACTATTGGCCAGGATCTTCCAGAAGGCTTCCAGCGGGCCGAGTTCCTGTTGGAGAAAGGCTTCGTAGACCACATTGTCCACCGTAAAGACTTGAAGGGAACCCTGGCTCACTTGATTGAATTTTTTGGCTATGAGCGTGCCTCTAATTCTCATCAGTAACGACGATGGGATTCAGGCAGCCGGTTTGCGGGCTCTCTGCGAAGCCATGCTTTCCCTGGGAGAAGTAGTAGTGATGGCTCCTGAGGTTGAGCGGAGCGCGGCCGGCCATGCCATTACCCTTGCGGATCCCCTGCGGGTGAACGAGGTGAATCTGGGTCTATCAGATGTGACGGCCTACTCATGCTCCGGAACTCCTGCTGACTGCGTCAAGCTGGCAGTCCTGGCGGTTCTATCACGGCGGCCCGATCTGGTGGTTTCTGGCATCAATCATGGCAGCAATACGGGAATCAACGTAATCTATTCCGGTACTATCTCGGCCGCCACCGAAGGGACGATTTTGGGTGTGCCCAGTGCGGCTTTCTCCATTGACTGCTGGGGGTGCCCCGATTTCGGCCCCGCCAAGGCTATTGCTAATCAGATTGCCGGGAAAATATTGAAGCGGGGACTCCCGCAAGGCACCTTCTTAAACGTGAATATTCCCAACCTGCCGGCTGAGCAACTGCCACCCGGTAGCCTCGACGGGCACGGTTATGTTCTCACCGTGCATGGGAAAGCCGACTGGCAGGACCAATTCGACCGGCGTGTGGATCCCCAAAACCGGATCTACTACTGGCTTACTGGACGCAAACGGGAGCGCCAGGAGCCGCCCGATACTGACGAGGAAACACTGAAATCCGGTAAGGTGAGCATCACCCCCCTGCACTACGACCTCACTGACCGCAGCTATCTGAAAGACCTGGCCAAGTGGGATTTGTTCCAACCGGCGTGACGCACCGGCAGACAGTGGCGATCCTGGACTTCGGGTCCCAGTATACCAAGGTGATCGCCCGCCGGGTTCGAGAGCACCACGTTTATTCGGAAATCCTGCCCTTTGATACCACCGCCGAAGCGCTGTCGGGGGAGCATATCGCTGCCATTATCCTTTCCGGTGGCCCAGCCAGTGTATTCGGCGCGGCGGCACCCCAGCTTGATAACCGGGTGCTGGCGTTGAACAAACCCATTTTGGGCATTTGCTACGGCCTTCAAACCCTGCTGCATCTTACCGGGGGCAAGGTCAGCACCGGTGGCCGGGGCGAATACGGTCCTGCGACGCTGTCTATTGACAAAGCAGACAATCTGTTTCAAGGCCTTTCTGACCGGATTCCCGTATGGATGAGTCACGGTGATCGGGTGGAAGAACTTTCGTCTGAATGGGAGGTCCTGGGGCGGTCGGAGAACGGCGCTATCGCGGCGGTGCGGCACCGGGCAAATCCCTTTTTCGGCACCCAGTTCCATCCCGAAGTGCAACATACACCTGATGGGGGCACCATACTCGCTAACTTTTTGTTCACTATTGCCGGCTGCAAGCCCGACTGGACGCCCACCCACTATCTGGAGGAGCTGACGGCGCGCATCCAGGAGGAAGTGGGCAAAGGCAGGGTTCTGTGTGCCCTCTCCGGGGGAGTAGACAGTTCGGTGGTGGGGACCCTGCTCACAAAGATCCTGGGCGAACGAGTGGTGTGTGTGTTAATTGACCACGGCTTGCTGCGGAAGAATGAGGCGGAGCAGGTAATGTCCTCACTTGGGTTGGGTCTCGGCCTCCACATTCAGCGGGCCGATTATTCCGAGCAGTTCTTGGATGCCTTGAGGGGAGTTGAGGATCCGGAGGAGAAGCGCAAGATCATCGGACGGGAGTTCATCCAGGCCTTTGAGGAGGTAGCCCGGCAATTGGGGCCTGCCGAGTTCCTGGCTCAGGGGACTCTGTATCCCGACGTTATCGAATCTGGTGGGGTGGCTGGCGTGGCCCGAACCATCAAGTCCCATCACAACGTAGGAGGACTGCCGGAGAAGTTGGACTTCCAGCTGCTGGAGCCGTTGCGGGAGCTCTTCAAGGATGAGGTTCGCAATTTGGGCCGTGAGTTGGGTGTGCCGGAGGATATCCTCCAACGCCATCCCTTTCCCGGACCGGGTCTGGCCGTGCGCATTGTGGGCGAAGTTACCCGGGAGCGGGTGCACATGCTTCGAGAGGCCGATTGGATCTATCAGGGGATCCTCA
>JBGVTM010000033.1 GCA_041862535.1 Candidatus Neomarinimicrobiota bacterium
GGTATAGGTCTCACTACCTGTAAAGTCATTGAGTTTCGTGAGGCCAATTAATATGCGCAGGCGCTCGGCTCCTACGGCTCTGACCGTGGCCTCCTTCCCACCGGACATCCGGGTATCGTACCCTAGAAGCTGCATATAATCAAACAGCTCACTTTCAATCAATCTACGATCTTCAGGACTCAGCTCTTCGTTATAGGCGTCGGCCTTTCCTACCCGGTAAACGCCAGCGATATCCACTTTAACGCGTTTATCGTTTTCATCAATCATTGAAGTGATGGGGCCGGAATCCAGGTTCAAGAAGTCCAACACCCGGCGGAGGGTTACTTCGGTGTATTCAAGCAAATCTTCATATTTGACTGTCAAAACATTGGGACGATCCTTGACAGCCTCATATGCCCGAAGATAGGCCTTCGTTTGAAGCGTGGCGTCCACAACGTCCCTGGCAAACGAATAAAAATCACTCCTGAGCATGGAGTTGACCACCGCCCGGGGATCGCGCTGCAGGAAGATAATTCTAGCGTCAGGAAAAAGGGCTAGAATTCGTTCGGAAAGCAAGGTATGGGTGGGAGTCCTCTCAATAAAAACTTTATCAGGCTGGTTATTTAATTTTTTATCGATAATCGCCTTGATCTTCGCATCATCCAGCTTATTGTTACAAAAAACACCTGTTTCGGAGGTTAAGCGCTTGCCACCCACAGTGGAAGGCTCTCCACCGAAATCCTCCCGGTTCAGGGAGTTGACGGCAGGGTGACTGGTTAGCAGGCCCCAAATCCAGGTCGTCCCTGATCTCGGAGCACCGAAGATAAAACAAAGACGGGAATATCCGTCTCGATTATTGCTCCCCGCTGTGTTCTCCCCACTTTGCATCATTCTGCTGTTCTGTCCAACCAGCGCATTCTCATGGGATGAGAGCCCCTGGAGGTTGAGGTGTTGCGAAGCTCCAGGAGGAGGTCACCCTCCTGTAGCTTTACAGGGGAGGATGTCAGTCGTCCTCTAACTTCTCCCCGGTGGCTTCTTCCTTACCCATTCTGCGCAACTCTTCCGGGACGTTCTTCACCAAGGCATCCATGGCCGCTTTACTTTGAGCAGCCGCCAGGTTTTCCTCCCGGATGCGCAGATACACTTCTTCCCGATGCACCGGCAGCTGCGGCGGAGCGGTGATCCCGACCTTTACCTGAGCACCGGTACATTCAAGGATGGTGAAGATGATCCCGTCCGCCACCCGGATGCTTTCGCCGCATTTCCTAGATAAAACCAGCATAGCGGCTACACTCCACCTTTGGAGGGCATCAGATTCGTAAGGGGCTCGTCTACTCGCAAATCGTCCCTATCCAGGATAATTTGAGATCCCTGCATACTTTTAGTACTGATAATCACCGGCGCTTTGGTGTTGGCGGTGATGGTGCCCTCCTTTGGATCCACCCTAAGGATGTAGAAGGGTGCAATATCCTCCCGAGCGGGATTGCCAATCAAGTTCAGCTGGTCAGGGTTGATATGGTCCAGGACTTGTTTTTTCAGCAGGCGGCAGCTGATGACCGGCAGCGCCACTTCAGGATCGTACATGGATCGCAGCCTGAGGAACGGTCTAAGGTCGGCCCGGCTTTCCAGCATAAATTTTTTGTGCTCTTCAAAGCCTGGCAGACCGGTGGGGAACTCCAGCGGGTCGGAAGCCGCAACCCAATCGGGCTTGGATTCTTGTTCGGGGGGTTTGTCGCTCACGATTACCGCAGATGATTCAGAATACTGATGTTCATAATGCGCGAACTGGACTCCAGCGCAGCCCGATAGCCCAATTCCTGAGCATTATATTGCAAGATCGCTTCCGCTAAATCCACGTCTTCGGCCTGTGAAATGTAGGACTGAAGATTAACGTTTGCCATCTCCAAATTACCGCGAGTAAGCTCAAGTTTACGCTGTAGAGATCCAGCCCGGGCAACTGTGTTTAGTAGCTGCGGCTCTACTATCTCGATCTGGACCAGAGCGGCCTCAATAGCGTCCCCATCATTGGCGACGAGAGCGTCACGGAGGGCAATAGCGGCGCTGAACACATTTTCAAACTCCGAGCCCGTTGTATTAATCTGCAGGTAGGTATCTTCACCCACCTTCCGGCTCAGGATGCCGTCATTCCCGCTGTAGGTGACTGTTATCCCGTCAAAGGCAAAAGGTTCGGTGTCTTTGGTGATGGTTCCCCCGAAAATATATTTACCCATAAAACGGGTATTGCCCATGAGTACCATTTCTTCGATCAGTGCTTCCACATATCCCACCACCTGTGTTCGAGTAGCGGGGTCGGCGTCACTTCGGGCTTGCAGGCCCAGTTCTCGCGCTTGCTGCAGCGCTTCATACATCACGTCAAGTGATTCGGTGCCTACTTTAATCCAGGCGATCCCATCTTCGATGTTATTCAGATATTGCTCGTTCTTGGTCAGCAGGCTCTTAAATCTGCCGGCTCGGTCAAACCTTACCGGGTCATCAGAAGAGAGAGCTACCTCCTTATTGGTGCTCAGCTGCCGCTGCACATTGGCCAGGCGTTCCTGATTAGCACTCAGGAAGCTAATGATCTGTTCCTTCAGCATAGAATCCGTAACACGCATAATAAGCCTCTACGTTCTTTAAATCAATTCCAGCAGGGTTCGGGTGAGCTCATCGGCGGTGGCTACCAGCCTTGATGCGGCGGTAAATGCCTGTTCAAGCTGCACCATCCGGGTCATTTCCTCTTCCATACTGACACCTGACACGGACTGACGCTGCATGTCCAGGTGTTCAACAATTTTATCATGATTGCTCTTCAAAAAACCAACTTCCTGGATGCGGTTGCCCAACGTGCCTATCAGGGAGCGAAAATACTCGCCGATGGTTTGATTGCCGATAACTTCCAGATCCACTAGATCAGCGATGGCCTTAGCAGTGTTGCCGTTGCCGGATTCGCCGGGAGCATCACTGGATGCGATGAGATCCACATTGGCTACAATAACATTGTTCACCGCAATCGAGGCGGCACCCTCAGTGGCTTCGGTGAAAAAGTCCAGTCCCGTGACCCCATCGAGGTTATAGCCGGTCCTGTGGATAGCGTTCACTTCTTCAACCAGAGCCAGGGCCAGAGTGTCGAGCCGATCCAGAAGGTAGGGAATGTCAACATTATGAACAGTTAACAAGGCACCTAACTCTCCTGACCTCACGTTTATCTCCCGGTCTGTGCCGGCGATAACCGTTGTGATTTGATCGACGCCCCCGTCACCCTGAGTTTCTCCAACAGCTAGTTCGTAGGCCGTTCTGCCGGATACCAGTGTCAGGCCGGAAATATAGACCGATACGCTATTACCATCACGTTGAACTTCGATGTTCGCCAGTTCGGACAGCCGATCGATGAGGCGATCCCGCTGATCCTCTAGATCCGGATTGTCACCTGGATTGATTCTGTTCAACTCCGCGAGCTGGGCCGCCAGATCGTTGATTTCTTCGACCCTGGTATTGACTTCTTCCCTGACAGAAGCCTGGAAAGAGACCAACTCCCGATACGCCCGATTGAAGCTCAGGGTCAGGGTTTGAGCCCTGTCCCGGACGATAGTCCGGGCGACGGAGCTCTCCGGGTCATTGGCCAGGCTGTTCCAGGCACTCCAGAATTCGTCCAGCATGGCCCCCAGGCCGGTTTCGTTGCTCGAAGGCAGAACACCCTCAATTTGCCGCAACAGGGTCTCCTCCGATGTGTATTGGGATCGCAATGAGGATTGCCCCCAGTATTGTCGATCCACAAAATCCTCCCGGATGCGGCGCAGGGTATCTCCATTAATGGCACTGCCCAGGCTGAAGCCGGCCAGAATCTCAGGCAGAACCGGGTTGACATCGAGCCTCTGTCGGCTATAACCCCGGGTTTGGACATTCGATATGTTCTTCCCGGTAATCTGGAGGCCAAACTGCGAAAGCAGCATTCCCTGCTTGCCAACTTCGGTGAGGAAATCAAGGCCGGCCATATCAGATTTTCCCTTCGATCAGACGCGAACTTGCCGGTTCTTTCGCTCCCCGGCCTTCCGCCGAGTATACCGGGAACTGCTCAGATGATTTGATAAGTTCCCTGGCAGCATCACGCACAAACTTGATGGAGTAATCCAACAGGTAGCGGTTTTCCTCGTTGGTTAGAATGACTTCCTGGACAATCCGCTGCAGGCTGCGGTGAATATCCGACAGGCGCTCAGCATAGGTAGACTCCACCGCCTCGATCAACTGACCGAGGCTCTGGATTTCCTCTTCTTTTCCCAGCGCACTGCTGACTTCTTTAAGCGACGCCTCTCTGGTCAGAGCCACCGCCTCAGACTCCCTCAGGATGGCCTGTTCATGTTGCACAGCCTCCTTCAGGCCCTCAAGCTTACCTTCAATAATGCTGGACTGCTTTTTACGGAGAACCAGAAGCAGCTCATTATACATCCGCATCTCTTCGGACAGAATGGTTATCAGTCTGGCAATCAGACGTTCAGGGGCAGGATGTTTAGTCATCGTTTTCCTTTCTCACACGATACGTGAGCAGGTCTTGCAGAGATATCCCTTTATCATTTTCGGAGGGGTCCTGGGGATGTTTAGACTGCAGATCGCGGTAGAGCAGCTCGGCCAGGCCGATGCCCCCTCCCTCACTCAAAGCCGATCCCATCACCTGGTGAAACATGAGGCTCGACAGTCCGCTACCCGATAGGGTGCCCTGGGGTAGTGTTCGCTCCATGCTCTTGACCAGATACCCCATAAACAGGGCTTCAAAGTTCTGACACGCCTTCCAGAGCCTTTTATCCCCCTTCGGATCCGCGGGGTGGGTCGCCTGGGGCGCGGCTCCCTTCAGCTGAGCTGAGACGCCTTGATGTTCTATGCCCTGTACCTTCATATCCCTGCCGCTACATGATGATCAGTCTGGCATTCAGGGCCCCGGCCTCTTTAATAGCCTGGAATACGGCGATAATATCCCGCGGTTTGAAGCCCATGTCATTCAGGGCGGCGGCGAGCTCGGCCACTGTGGCTGCCGACAGAACCGCGGCTTCACCCGGCTGCTCCGTCACCGTAGTGCGGGTGATGGGGATCGTCACTGTCTGCCCGACGCTGAAAGGCGAGGGTTGCGCGACATAGGGTGCGGTAGTAGTATGAATCTGGAGAGAACCATGGGAGACCAGCACAGCTCCAATGGTCACATTACCGCCGGCAACAACTGTTCCGGTACGTTCGTTGATGACTACCCGCGCCTCCACATCCTGAACGACCTGGAGGGTTTCAATACTGGCCACAAATTGCACCAGTTCCCAGGGCTGGCTCAACCCGGGTGGAAAAGTGACTTGCACTATGCTGGCATCCAGGGCCTGGGCCAGGGGCTGAACGCTGGGAGAGAAGGTGTTGACGGCCTCGGATATCCTGGAGGCCGTGGTATAATTGGGTTCTTTCAATAGCAGTTCCATCGGCTGATCGGGCTGCAGAGCCACCTCTTCAATCACTCGTTCGAGGGTGGCCCCATCCGGTACCCGGCCCACCAGGGCATAATTCTGCCGCAGCCTCTCACCTCCCAGGGTGGTCACATTAAACCCACCAACGGACACGGGCCCTTGGGCCAGACCATAGTACTCGCCTCCGGCGCTGCGTAAGGGAGTCATCAGCAGGACACCGTTCTCCAGGCTGGTGGCATCGCCCAGAGAGGA
Organism: Candidatus Neomarinimicrobiota bacterium; assembly: GCA_041862535.1. Classification (NCBI taxonomy): domain Bacteria; kingdom Pseudomonadati; phylum Fidelibacterota; species Fidelibacterota bacterium. The sequence continues at coordinate 5,667 of JBGVTM010000033.1, forward strand.
AACATTCACGTCAAACTTGGCGCCAGGTTTCCCGAAGGGCGGTGTGGTAGCGGTTACCATAACGGCGGCCACGTTGCGGGTCCGCAGATGCTGACTGTCAACAGTCAGGCCAAATTCTTCCAGCATATTGGCAATGCTCTGCACCGTGAAAATGGTTCCTCGATGGCCGATAGCACGGTCGCCGGTGCCATTAAGCCCGACCACCAGGCCATAGCCTACTAAGGTGACCTGCCGGATGATACGGTAGGTGGTCACATCCTTGATCCGGCTAATCCCTTGGGCCGTCAGCGGTTGGAACCCGAGAAAAGCTGCGAGGAATAGGTAGAGGTAGTGTCTCATTAGAATTGGAGGCTCCTGATTACCGTGAGTGCACTGATACCGCCCACGTAGCCGATGAGGGCCAGCCCGGCACCTCCCATGATAATGTTTGCTAACCGCTGGAAGGTTCCGCGCTGGACCAATTTCCCGGGCAGCCCAGCCTTGCTGTAGTAGATTCGGGAATCGGCGATATTATAGGAAAAGATGGTATTGTCCGATTGGATGTCTCTGGGGCGAATGGTTCCCTTGATGGTCATAAGATTGCGCTCGCCGTTAACGTTGAGCACCTTTGATCCGCTGATCCTGAACATGCCGTTGTCGGTCACTTCGGTGATCACGGCGGAGATCCTTCCGGTCAGCAGATCTTTCTGGGCCGTGCCCTCGCGGGAATTCGAATCCGTTTTCAGATTAGAGCGCAGACCGAATACGGGCAGGAATTGCAATAGATTGCCCTCGACATTACCGGCGGCATCGACCGTGTTATCATCGAACCGCTGGACCTGGGACTGGTGGCTGGCATTGGCCGTTTCCGACACCAGGATGGTTACCACATCACCAATCCCACGGGCTTTCTGATCGGCATACAGGGAGCGCGGCGCTTCCTGCCCATAGCCGACAGCCAGGGTAACCAGGAGAATAAAAGTCCCATACAGCCAATGTGTGCCAAAAGATGAATTTTTGTTCATGTCATTACTCCACCAAAACGATTCCCGGAGCTACCAGGCGACCATAGAGCCGTTTTCCGGTGGTGGTCGCCACAACGGGGATCAAGTCACCAAGACTTCCTTCCCGGCGGGCTTTTCCCGGGCTGATCAGGTTGAGATGCGTACGGCGGAAGTGGATCATAACTTGCTCGCCGCGATGTACTACCGGTACCTCTTCCAGATGGTGAAACTGAAGCAGTTGTCCTTGAGGCAGACTGGTGCTCAGCTGATACCCTGCCGGAAGAGAATCGGCGGTGAAATAGCTCTGCTCACGCTGCGTCACCCGGATCATCTTACGCTGAAAGTGGTCCAGCTCTAAGAGGGTCCCCCGCTTCAGGGGGAATCTGGCCGCCCAGCCCTCCACCACGGCCACACATTCAACCGTAATATTCACCTTAACGGGGACGCCCTCAACCGGCGTGATTTCCAGTGGGATCACGTAATGGCCGGCTGCCGTTTGCGGGATAAAAACCCGCAGCGGCCGGAGACTGGCCACGGGTGCCAGCTTTTCAACATTGGGGGGCAGGTTAATAGCAACCAGTTCCCCCGAAAGGTGGGCCCGGCTGAATCCTTCCATAACATGCTGACGCACCACCTGCTCCAGGCGCTCCTGCAATGATGATCCGGGGAGCATGCCTTTGGCTTGCGCGGCACCCAGCAGGGCACATAGCACAGCGGTCAGGAAAAGTATCGTTGTAATCCCGGCAGGGATTCGACGGCTAAGGGACATACAATCTAGCGCCGGATGTTGTTGGCCACCGCCAGCATTTCATCGGCGGATTTCACCGCCTTGGAGTTGATCTCATAGGCCCGCTGGGCGACGATCATGTTGATCATCTCCTGTACCACGTCCACGTTCGACTTCTCCAGAAAGCCCTGGAGTACGACGCCAAAGCCTTCATCCCCGGCAAAACCGACTGTGGGGGGGCCAGCGGCAACTGTTTCCTCATACAGGTTGCCCCCAACAGCCCGTAGCCCGGCCGGGTTGACGAACTTCACCAGCTCGATCTGGCCAATTTCCTCCGGGGTGGTTTCGCCCGCCAGAAGGACGGAAATAATACCATCCTGGCCGATATTGATACTTTCGGTATCAGGGGGCAGACTGATTTCCGTACCCAACTTCAGTCCCGTGGTTGTAACGATGAAACCGTCGGGGTTAATGCGAAAGGCGCCGTCACGGGTATAGGCATAGGTGCCGTCCGGCCGCATAACCTGGAAAAATCCATCACCGTCAATAGCCAGGTCGAGTGGATTCTCGGTATCGGTGACGGTGCCTTGGGAGAAGGTTCGGAAGGTTGAGACGGCCCGGTTACCGTGACCGACCTGGATCTCGACGGGCTTTTCCTGACCGAGGCCCCCTTCACCAGCCCCCGAGACAATGGTCTCGTAAAGAATGTCCTGAAATTCAACACTGCTGCGTTTGAAGCCGGTGGTATTGACGTTGGCAAGGTTGTTGGCGATCACATCCAGCGTAAGCTGCTGGGCCGCCATCCCCAGTGCCGCTGTCCGTAGTGAGCGGATCATACTTCCTCCTTAACGGTAATCCCCGAGCTGAGTGGCCCGGCCCAGTATCTGGTCCATCGCTGTAGCCACCCGCTGAGTGGTTTCAAAATTCCGATGCAATTCGATCAGGCTAACCATCTCCGCAACCGGCTCGACGTTCGAGCCTTCCAGCATGCCCTGGCGTACGTCCAACTGCTCCGGTTCCAGCTGGGTTACCAGGCTGTCATCTGAAATGCGATAGAGACTGGCGCCAATTTTTTCCAGCGAGTATAAATAGGGAATATTGGCAACGAGTAAGTGATCAATTAAGGTCTTGTCCAGGTAAACCTCACCATTCCGGGTAATCTGGACCTCTCCGGCGGTGTCGTTGGCAGACAGAATCGATATTGGACCCCTTTCACCCATCAGAAGATACCCCTGGGCGGTCTGGATAAAACCTTGATCGTTGACGGCGAAATGGCCGTTCCGCGTGAAGGCTGGTCCGGAGGGGGTTTCAACTATAAAAAAGCCCCGGGTGGAAAGGGCCAGGTCCAGCGGATTGTCGGTCTGATGTAGCTCACCTTGGGCAAAATCAGTATACCGCTGGGCCCCGACATCGTTGAGGGATTCGGTATACCAATCTATGAAAGTGGCATCGCGCTTGAATCCCGTTGTTCCAATATTCGCCATGTTGTTGGCAACAATATCAGTTCCAAAAAGGTTGCGGGTCATATTCCTGGCAACCCTTGTCAGGTCGAATTCCATACTCTCCTCGTAAACATGTCTTGCTGGCCATTTAGGGTTCAAATGCCGTGCCAAAAGGTGGTGCCAGGATTATTTTTCCCCATTATAGACCTTTTTCTCGACGGGAGAAGAACTTCAAGAGGGAAATCACCTGATCTGGACATGGGTAAATCGGAGAGCAGGATGGGGAGTGAACTTGCGTGGGAGGCCGGGGTGGGAAAATATTCCCTCCAGGGTAGATAACGGCTAGTTGAGTTTGAGCATCTTCACCCCTTCCAGATATTCTTCGGCTTCACTGCTCTGCAGGTATTCCAGCCGCTTGGTAAGCTCTTTGATGCGATAGGCGGCCTCCTTCATCTTAGCCAGGGTTTCCGTGGCTTCGGGGAGATCGCGCTCACACCTGGCTGCCAACAGATCTATGAAGCTGATAATAATAGCCAGGGGATTGTTGATCTCGTGGTTGAGGCTCACCACCAGTTCCCCGATAGCTGCCAGCCGTTCCTTGTTCACCAGGGCATTTTGGGTTGTGCGCAGCTCCTCCAGAGTTGCCTGGAGAATCTGATTTTTTCCCTGCAGCTCGGATCGGAGACGGAGCTGTTCAACGATCAATGACAGTTGCGTTCCCAGCTGCTCCAGGTCGGTCTTGTCGGCTGCCCGATAAAAGCCGGGCTTCTTATGTCCCAGGTTAAGTACTCCCTCAAGCCTGTTCCCGGCCCATAGCGGAACGGAGATCAAGGACCGGAAGCCGCGTGTAGCATCATTGCTGCTCATGGTCGACAATATAACCGGCTGCTTTTGGGATGCCACCCAGCCGCTGAGCCCATTCCCCCGCGTAAAAGCGACATCCGATGCCAGGTCCACTACCCGGGAGCCACGGCTCTCAGCTATCTCCAAAGCGCCTGTGTCGCAGTTGGCCACAAACAGGGTGGCCGAATCGAACTCGATGACACTGTCAAGAATATCGAAAACCGCGGAATAAGTTTCTTCGCTGGAGAGGCTTTTTTGGAGTATCTCCCCTATTTTTTGCAGGAATTGGAGACCGATCATGATAAATAGTGGTGATTACGAGCAGGCTAGGGTGTTTTTCTTGGCCCGGCCAGGGATTTTTCGCCTCCCATATTGGCCAGCAGGCTCGCCTCATCATAGCTCAACGATCCATTTAATGCCATGATTGCCCTGACCTTAGCATCAGAGATCGTCGGCTGGCCACCCCCTGCCGGGCGTGTAGGTTGGTGGGTTTTGGAATCGCCGAGTGCAGCTTTCCGGCGCTGCAGAAACCAGATCAGAGGAAGACCAGTGATAAGCAGCAGACCGGAGACGCTCCCGGCCCAGATCACCGCCCGGCGAACGACCCTCCGGTAGGGAGCCATCTCTTTGGCCAGCGTGTAGCGCACATTTATCTGCCGTAACTCGGCTGGTGCCGTCAAGTCTGCCGGGGGAGACGCCGGGGTGATATCCGGCTGGAAGCGACCATTAGGCCAGAGGGCCGAAATGGTCTCCTCCCGGAAATAGCTTTCCCGCGGCAGGGCCTGGGGGTACAGGTCAATAACGTAAATATCAGAGTCAACGACCTTATACCTTACAAAGTCCCGAAAGTGAGTGCCGGCCACTTTGATGGACATCAAATTTTTGCGCGGAAAATCGACCCGGATGGTGACCGGAATGAGATACCCCTTCTCGTATGCGCGCCGGCCGACGTAGGTCTGCTCATCGACACCCCAGACATTCACTACCGCCTGGCCCAGGCTGTCCAGCTCCACCTGCACCCGCCGATTACCAACCCCGTCAATAAGAATCCGCCGGTGACTCATCTGCTCTGCAGAAAATAAAGCCACGTAGCGATCATTCGCACTCCACAGGAGGCTACTTGCCAGCGATAGTATTAGCAGCGAACAACCCGGCCTAAATGAGAATATCGATCTTGTGCTCAATTCGTCTCCGGGTTTTTCTAGGAGTCTGCTTTCCTTTATCCTCGGGAGTTTCGTCGGCGGTTTCCGCCTGGCTGGAAAGCTCTACCTTGTCCTTGCGGCCCCGGCGCTTCTTTTCCTGCGCTTCCTCCTCACCGGATTTTCTTCTTTCCAGCTTCTGCTGCTCGATCTTCACCGATTCCGGACGGATGGGCTCGGTCTGTTGCGCATCCGGCTGAAGCGGCGGCGGCATGCTCAGGTTCGGATCAAGCGTTTCAATCATTTCAATTGATTACGTAACAGATCCAGTGTCTTGCTCATTATTTGCGACACGCGCGACTCGGAAATGTTCAGAACCTGACCAATCTCCACCAGCGTGAGGTTTTCATAATAGTAGAGGGCCAGAATCAGGCGTTCCCTCTCTGGCATTTCTTTGAGTAAACTAACCAACCGTGTCTTGAGGTTATCGATCATGTAGGCACTCTCCGGATCTTTGGATTCAGCATCTGCCAGGAGATCAATCTGCCTCGAAGGGATCTCCTGATCTCCGGTGATAGGATCATCAAGTGAGAAGGTGGCATAGCTCAGTTGACCTGCCACCAACAGCTCGGAGTAATCATTCTGGGAAATATTGGCCGCCTCACAGACCTCCTCGGCAGAAGGTTCACGGTGCAGCTCCTGAGTCAGCCTATCGGTGATTTTTTGTACTTCCATCAGGCGTTCCAGCTTTGTCCGGCTCAGAATCCGCACCTGGCGGATGGCAGCAATGACAGCACCGTAAATGCTCTTGTAGGCGAAGGTTTTAAACTTGACCTGGCGCTCTTCATCAAAGCGATCAATGGCTTCCAGGAGCCCGTGAATGGCGCTTTGCTCTAAATCCTCGCGAGTGATAACATCAGTGACTGGCAGCGGGATACGGTTCACCACGTAATACACCAATGGTAGAAACTCCCTGACGGCCCGTTCTTTCAGGATGGGATCCTTGGTGGCGTAATACTCGCTGAGGAGATCCTCGCCGGTAAGGGCTTCCAATTTAGCTACCTTCGCCTTCATTTTCAGTCATTGATTCAGTGGGCGTTTCCATCTGTTCTTCCCCCGGTCCTTTAGGGCGCATGCCCAACCGGAGAATATTACCAGCAACGAGCAAAATGAGTAGCACAGCCCCCAGTACGAGGCCACTACGGTACAGGGCGGTGAGTAGGCTCATACCCCGCAGGAGCAGAACCGCAAGGGTGCCTAGGCCGATGATCAAGGCAAGCTGATAAATGGCTGACTGCATACTAAAGCGATTCCACCTCCTTTCGACTAACCCGCAGTCGATCAAAAATGTTGGATCGATATTCGATCTTCTGCGGTGGAAGTTTCAACAGCCGGAGGCAGACCAGTTGCAGGTTATGGGCCGCCCGGCTCCTGGGATATTCCACTACGTAGGGCCGTTGGCGGATGATCGCCTGTCCGATGGCGGTATCCTCGACGATTGATCCCCCATAATATAAGTTGGTCTTCAGAAACTTTTGCGTAATCAAGTTAAGTTTCTTATGGAGTTCCAAGCCATCTTCCAGCGACCTCAAGCGGTTGGGCAGCAGAATAAGCGGTAACTCCAAAGATTTACTCCGAATAACTTTGATCATGGCATAGACGTCAGAAATGGAGGCCGGTTCTGGTGTTACAACTAAAATTACTTTATCAGCACCCAAAGCCATAGTCAAGACTGTGGGGGTAACCCCGGCGCCGGTATCCACGATAAGGTAATCATAACGAGCCTGAATGGAAGCAAAAGATTCGGCCAGCACTTTTAGCATTCGAACATCCGCATCCATAAGGTTCAGATCGCCGGAGGTGGCCGGCAGTATATCAATTCCCGAGGGATGGTGCATGATAATCTGCTCCAGGGTCTGGCTGCCGTCCATAAGTTCCGCCAGCGTGTAGCGCGGTGTGGCTCCGATCACAACATCCAGCTTGCCAAGGTGCAGGTCCGCGTCCATAAGCAGAACCCGCTGCTTGCGCTGTTTGAGCAAAATGCCGAGGTTCACCGCTATGTTTGTTTTTCCCACGCCGCCCTTGCCGCTGGTAATAGTGATGATTTCCGGTAGAATTTCCCTTTGGGGGGCCAGACGCGGTCGAACTTTGGCCGCTGCTTCCAGCTTCTGAGCGGAACTCGTCACGGTCTTAATGCTCCCCAGTCGCTAAAGGCAACCGTTTTATGATGGCCTGCCTGACATTCAGGGCCAGGCTCTGCGGTACGGCCTGCCCGGTGGTGACATATTTCAGGGGCAGGTTGGGATCGTCAGCCAATCCCAGCACTTTGCCCGGTTTGCTGGTTTCGTCCAGCTTGGTCACCACCAAGCCTGATGGATGGATCCCCTGGTACAGCCCTTTAAAGAGCCATAACTCCTCCATCGCCATATTGGCGCTGAGCACAAGGAGGATTTGAGTAGGCCGCAGCACCGCCAGCTGGATTTGCAAATCTGGCAGGCTGCCCTTTGAGAGCGGGCTGCGACCAGGGGTATCCACCAGAATAACATCACATTTTGCCAGGTTCACGAGTGCACGTGGAATATCATCCACCTGTCTGACCTCGATGATGGGGATCGCGAGAATCTCCCCGATGGATTTCAGTCCGGCATTGGCGCCGGCACGAAAGATGTCGGTTGAAACAATACCGGCCCGTCGATTCCGATAGGCGCCATTGTGGGACGCCAGCTTGACGAGAAGGGAAGTCTTTCCCGCACCGGAAGGGCCCACCACGACCACCACCTCCCGCTTTTCACGATGAGGCTTGGTGGGTGGTGGAATAAAAAGGTAGCCAATCTGGCGTTTAAGCTCCGCCAGGGCGCTCGCGCGGTCGACGGGGCCCGCGTCACCCATGCCGACCAGCTGCTCCTCGGTGCGCGTAATGAGCATTTCGGCTACATGCTCCGGCGTACCGGCATCCGCCAACAGATTGAAGCAAAAGTCGAAGGGTTCCAGGAAGGGGCAGCTCCTGACCGCCCGCAACTGCGCCTTTATACTGCGGAGCTGCTGCCGCAGGAGAAACAGTTCTGCCACTTCGGCATCATCCTGGGATGCGAGTGATTTCGCGAGGCCGGCTTTTGAATTTTTAGACTGCAATTGGCTCTGTCGCAGCGCCCCGTCCGTGGAGCCCCGGCGGACTGCAGAGCGCGGGAACACACCCACCTTCAAAATAACCTGGTGCCCGTTTGCAGCCGATCCGCCGTTTTTGGGCGCATGGCGCAGATCTAGAATCAAAATATCCTCGCCGAGTTCCTTCTTGGCCCGTGTGAGGGCTTCTCGCTCGCTGGAACCGGTGAAAGTCTTAAACAGCATCGGGATACCTCACGGTTCCTACGGACCTCAGTTGCAAGGTGGGCGATAATTCCGCGAAGGAGAGCACCGCCACGTTAGGCAGCACCGGTTCCGTGAATTGACGAACACTCCGTCGGATAAGCGGCGAAACCAGCAGCGCCGGTCGCCCGCCCTCAATAACGATTTGTTCCACTTGCTCACTGATAGATGTAAGTACACTTTTGACTTGATTGGGAGCCAAACCCAGATTCCCCAGATAGACCTCCCCTTTCTTGGTAGCCTGCAGAATGTGGTCTTCCAACCGTGGATCGAGTGTGGCCACTGGTATGGGCTTATCATTAGACCTGAACAACTCAGTGATGTTGTCGGCCAGGGCAGCGCGGACATATTCCGTCAGGACATCGGCATCCTTGGTGGTAGGGGCATAATCGGCCATGGTTTCGAGAATCGTTATCAGATTGCGGATGGGAATCCCTTCCCGAAGAAGATTCCGCAGGACCTGTTGGATAACACCCAGGGGCAGGAGGTCGGGCGTGAGCCCCTCCACCACGGCCGCTTTCTCCTCCTTGAGATCATCCAGCATTTTTTGCACTTCCTGACGGTCCAGGAGCTTGTAAGCGTGAGACTTGAGCACCTCCATGAGATGTGTGGCGATTACCACCTGGGGTTCAACCACAGTATAGCCGGCCACTTCAGCCTTGCTTTTTTGCTCTTCGGATACCCACAAGGCAGGCAAGTTGAAAGTGGGCTCGGTGGTCTCGATACCCACCAGGCCAGCTTCCGGATCAGGATTCAACACCAGGTAGTAGCCAACCATAACCTCGCCTCTGGCGACGGTGATCCCAAGGACCTTGAAAAGGTATTCATTGGCCCCCAGATTGATATTATCCCGGAGGCGGATGGGCGGTATCACCACCCCCAGCTCGAGGGCGATGCTCTTGCGAATAGATGAGATGCGGCCCAGCAGGTCGCCACCCTGGTTGGCATCAACCAGGCTGATAAGGCCGTAGCCGATCTCAATCTCAAAGGGATCTGGATGCAGAAAGGCTTCAATCCTTTCCTCAGGCACTTCTACCCTGGCCTCTTCAGCCTCAACCAGTTTTTTGGCCTCAAGGATCTTGGCTCGTGATTTGACGACGCCGGCACCGATCACCCCAAGAGCCAAAATGAAGAAGGGCAGGAAGGGCATGGCTGGAATTAATCCTACCAGGGCCAGCGCCCCGCCGGCGATGAAGAGGGCCCTGGGCTGATCGGAGATCTGTCGCGCTACGTCGCCTGCCAGGTCATGTTCCGTGGTAGAACGGGTGACAATGATCCCGGCTGCCGTGGAGACGATGAGAGCGGGAATCTGGGCTACAAGACCATCGCCGACGGTCAGGAGGGTATATTTGCGGGCGGCATCCCCCAGGGTCATGCCCACCTGCAGCGTACCGATAACCAGCCCGCCAATAATATTGATGCCGGTGATCAGAAGGGCAGCGATGGCATCACCGCGGACGAACTTGGCTGCGCCGTCCATAGCGCCGTAGAAGTCGGCTTCGGAGCCGATCTGCCGCCGCCGCTGCCGGGCCTCGTTCTCATCAATCAAGCCCGAGTTCAGATCAGCATCGATAGCCATCTGTTTACCGGGCATGGCGTCCAAGGTGAAACGAGCGGCGACTTCCGCAATACGCGTCGCTCCGCGAGTGATAACCAGGAAGTTGATGATCACCAGGATCATGAAAATGATGAATCCTACTACATAGTTACCAGACACAACGAAGGAGCCGAAGCCCTGGATGATCTCACCGGCATATCCGCGACCGAGGATGAGCCGGGTAGTGGCCACATTCAGGGCCAGGCGGAAAAGGGTAACCATGAGCAGCAGCGAAGGGAAAACGGCAAACTCAAGCGGCCTAAGGGTAAAGAGAG
>JBGVTM010000034.1 GCA_041862535.1 Candidatus Neomarinimicrobiota bacterium
GAGTAATACGAGCTTAACTGCAGTTTGGGGCGCATGACACCAATCACCGTAAAAGGCATGTTCATGATTTGCATGGTTTGTCCTACCGCCGGCTCTTCACCAAAGAGCTTCTCTTTGATATCGTTGCCTAAGAATACAACCCGCCGGCGTTCACGCATATCCAGGTCGTTAATGAAACGTCCTCCTTCTTGTGGGAAACAGCTTCGCAGGTCCCGGAAAGCAGGTTCTACGCCCACTATTTGCTCATTCATGGTGCGCTCGCCCCAGGCAATTTCCCGAATCGTGGTCCCGAATTCAGTGCAGGCAAGTTCAGCCTCTGGGACTTTGTTGCGTATAAGCTGCCCATCCCGCCGGATAAAGCCAATCCACCTGTCTTTGGGAAAACCGGCATAGGGTCGTGATGTCACACCAGCAGCTACACGGACTAAACCGTCACCCAGGCCCCTTTCTCCCTTCAAAAGTGCCCTATGCACACTCTCTCCCAAAGCCGACAAGACGGTAATGCTCACGGTACCCCATACGATCCCGAAGAGAGTCAGGGCAATTCGGATTCTGTCTTGCTTGAGCTGTCGTATTAAGTGCGATACCGAACTCATAGACCTCCAAATCCCAGGGAGCGGACGGGGTCCAGGGATGCCGCCCGCCTTGCGGGAAAGTAACCGGCTAACAAGCCGATGCCTCCGAGCAGGATTACGGTTACAAAACACACAATTGGCGACATCTCCGGCACGCCAATCTGCTCAGGTAGCGGTACGATGCCCATTATAGTTGTCAAAATCCACGATATCAGAAAACCGGCCAAACCACCTGCGGCCACAAGCACGATGGCCTGCAACAGGAACTGCGCAAGGATATGACGCCGCTTGGCACCTACGGCTATCTGGATTCCTATCTCGCCGGTCTTCTGCCCGACGAGCAGATACATGATATTCGCCACGGCGATTCCGCCTACCAGCAATGTAAAAACCCCGCATAGTCCCAGCAGGGTATTAAAGCCAAGGAAGAAATAGAAGATGAATTTGTTTGTATCAGAGGTGTCCCAGAGCATCAGGGTCTCAGTATCAGCAGGGTCGAAGCTATAGATTCGCGCTAAGACCTGATAGGCTCTCCGGGTGACAAAGGATTGTTGCCGGGGATCCTTTGCTCGGTATATGAAGTTGTTGATGTAATTGAGTCCAAAGACAGAGGTCATTGTGGAAGCGGGGATATAAGCGATACGCTCGTCCTCATTACCACCGTATGTGCTGCTTTGCAGTTTGGGACGAAGGACGCCAATGACAATAAAGCCTGTGCCCTGAACAAACAGCGTTTCGCCGACTGCTTCGGTGTCACCGAAAAGCTCTTCTTTGATGTCATTGCCGATGAAAATGACTCGGTGTCGCTGCTCAATATCCTTCTCGTTAAGAAATCGACCGCCGGCCTGCGGGTAGATATGACGCAGGTCGCCGAAACAGGGATAGACGCCCCCAACATAAGCCCTATAATCGCGACCGCCGTAAATTATCGGTTGGTCCCACAGGCTGAGCTCGGGGCTGGCCGCCTCAAGCTCAGGGATTTCGGAGGCCAGCTTCAGGACATCCTCGGCTCTCATGCGAATGGGACGGCCTTTCGGCAGGCCCTCGAACGACAAGCTGGTTCTCAGGGGCCAGGCAACTACTATACCCTCCCCCATTCCATGCATACGGCGGGAATGGTAGCGTTTTAATCCCGCGCCGAACGCAAGCAGTAACACCACGGCCGCCGTACCCCATGTGATGCCGAGTAAGGCAAAGAAGGTACGCAGCTTCTGGGTCTGTAAATCCCGCGCAAAGAGAACAAGCGAAGGCAAAAGATTCATCACTTTATCTCCTCATAGGTTCTCTCCAGTACGCGGTCACCCTCATCCAGTCCGGATACAATTTCAGTCATTAGACCGTTACTTAACCCCGTTTCGATTTGTATGGTTTCGCCGCTGCCGGCCGATTCTTTGAGAATCCGGACAAAGGCTTCGGCTTTTCTCCTCTCAATAACCCGTTCAGGCAGAAGCAGAACATTATCTTTATTTTGAACCAGGATATTCGCCGTAGCTGAGTATCCCGCTCGCAGGACCACGTCCTCGGGCCTCTCGAAAGAAAGACGCACCTCGAAAACAGTGGCATTGTTCCTCTGCTGGGCTTTCAGGCTTATCTCGTCGAGCGTGCCCGTGAGCAGACACTCCGGCAGCGCTCCGACCTGAATACGGGCTTCCATCCCTTCCTTTAGATGGCCCACGTCGATCTCATCGACCGTTCCTCGGAAGACAAGTGTATCCATGTCCGCCAGGATGCACAAGACTGTCCCGCCGGTGCGGGAGCCCAGTGCGTCGACCGGGTCTCCAATATTGACCCGGCGTTCGAGTATATAGCCGTCGATGGGAGAGGTCACTACCGAATCGATTACTTCATCGTCCATGATGACCTTCCCCTGCTTGAGCAAATCAAGCTGCTCTTCGGCCCGTACGCGGCCCAGCCGGGCCTGTTCGT
>JBGVTM010000035.1 GCA_041862535.1 Candidatus Neomarinimicrobiota bacterium
TTTGCCCCTGAAGTACCGCCACGATGCGCTCAAAGCCCGCCCCCGTATCCACGTGCTTGGCTGGCAGGTCCTCCAGCGTTCCATCTTCGCGGCGGTTGTTCTGGATAAAGACCAGGTTCCAGAGCTCCTTGTATTCAGGCCGAACGTTGATTCCCTCCAACGACATCTTACCGATATCCGGCCCTTCGTAGTAGTGAATCTCCGAGCAGGGCCCGCAGGGACCCGTCTCCCCCATCTCCCAGAAGTTCTCCTGGTCACCGAACCGCAGGACGCGCTCGGGTGGTATGCCGGTCACTTGGGGCCAGAGCTCCGCTGCCTCGTCGTCCGTCTCATGCACCGTGGCCCACAAGCGGTCCCCGTCCATCCCCCAGACCGCGGTGAACAGCTCCCAGGCCCATTGGATGGCCTCGGCCTTGTAGTAGTCGCCAAAGGACCAGTTGCCCAGCATCTCGAAGAAGGTGTGGTGATAGTTGTCTACGCCCACCTCCTCCAGGTCGTTATGCTTGCCTGATACCCGGATGCACTTCTGGGTGTTCACAACGCGCTTATATTCGGGCTGCTGCTGGCCAAGGAAAATGGGCTTGAATTGGTTCATCCCCGCATTGGCAAACAGCAGGGTGGGATCGTCGAAGGGCACCACCGGGCTGCTGCGCACGAAGCGGTGCCCCTTCGCTTCAAAAAAGGAAATGAACTCCTGGCGGATCTCCTTGCTGGTCTTCATCTGGTCGAATTCTTACCCAATCTGTCTATCAAGGATCATAGATTGGACATAAAATTTAATATCGGCTATGGAAATCAGAAGGGGAAACTGGCAGTATTACTACGATGATAGTGGCTGAGGATTAATGCTGAAGTTCTACCTCCCAGTTTCCGGGACGAAATATCTCGAACTGAAATTCACAGTCGAGAATAGCCAAAGTGGATGAGAGTAAGGCCGAAAAGAGAAGCAATAATCCAGTGATTAGATACCTTTTCGTGAGCTCCCTTTTTCATCACTTAATTATTATGGAATCTCGTCATTTTCCAACTGGACGATCACCTTACCCAGGGTTTCCCAATCGTATCCCCGCCGCCGAAGGAATCCTGATAGGCGCCGCCGGCGGGTCTCGCGCGGCAGGTCCCGCATGTTCTCCCACCGTTTACCGGCCCGCGGCAGAATGGCCGCCACCAGGTCCACCTCGCCAAAGGTCTCTTCCACAACTGTACTCACCAGACCGGGTGAAATACCTTTAGCGCGCAGCTCCTGGCTTATCCGAGCCGGTCCCCAGCCTGATCCCGACCACTTCTCCCGGGCAAACTGCCGGGCGAATTCCGCATCATTCTGATAACCCTTAGCCTGGAGGTCAGCGATGACCTGGTCCACTATCTCCTGGGGAAAGCCTTTGCGCTTCAGTCGTTGCCGCAGCTCCTGCGCACTCCGCGCCCGCACCGCCAGCAGGCGAAAAGCGGCCTCGCGTGCTCGCTGGCCTTCATCCTCAGACACTGGCGCCGCTTTACTTGAGGTGGCGTCGGTCGAGCCTGGATAGCTTACAGCTACTGCTCCTCTACGGTCGCTGCCGCCGACTCTCCCGGGGGTTGTGCCTCCTCAACCCGGGCTGCTCCCAAGCCCAGAAACGCCCGCACCTCCCTCGCAACAGCCTCCCTGATCTCAGGGTTCTCCTGCAGGAATAGCTTTGCATTTTCCCGGCCCTGTCCCAGACGCATATCGCCATGGGAGTACCAGGCTCCACTCTTCTGAATGATGTCAGCCTGCAGGCCAATATCCAGCAGATCACCCTCAAAGGAGATACCGGTACCGTACATGAGATCGAACTCGGCAGCCTTGAAAGGTGGAGCCACCTTATTCTTTACCACTTTCACCCTGGTACGGTTGCCGATGAGGGTATCGCCTTCTTTGATAGCGGCGATGCGCCGGATATCCAGCCGCAGGGAGGTGTAAAACTTCAGCGCCCGGCCACCAGGGGTGACTTCAGGATTGCCGTACACCACGCCGACCTTCTCGCGGATCTGATTGATAAATACCACCGCCGTGTGGGATTTGGAGACCGTGCCGGTGAGCTTGCGCAGTGCCTGGGACATAAGCCGTGCCTGCAGACCCACGTGGCTGTCGCCCATCTCGCCGTCCAGCTCCGCCTTGGGAACCAGGGCGGCCACCGAATCGATCACAATCACATCAATGGCCCGGCTGCGTACCAGGGCTTCGGTGATCTCCAGGGCTTGTTCGCCGGTATCAGGCTGGGAAACCAGTAAGTTGGCCGTATCCACCCCCAGGTTCTGGGCGTAGCCGGGATCCATCGCGTGCTCCACATCAATAAAGGCGGCATAGCCCCCAGTCTTCTGGGCCTCGGCAATGATATGCAGGGCCAGGGTGGTCTTTCCGGAGGCCTCAGGACCGAAGATCTCGGTAACCCTGCCCCGGGGGATACCCCCCACACCTGTGGCCACATCCAACAACAGGGAACCCGTTGGAATAACGTTGATCTTTTCCAAGGCCTTGTCTCCCAGGCGCATCAGGGATCCCTTGCCGAACTGGCGGTCTATGTAAGTGATCGTAGACTCGATGGCCTGGATTCTTTGCTTCTGTTCGGTCATGACCTCTCCTAATCAGTTGACTTTAGCGGGAACGTTGCTAAGGGAGTATAAATAATCCCTTTGTCCCCCAGTCGACTCTCGTACAAATGTAAAGCTTTTAAGGGACAATCCACAGATTCATACTCGGCATGGAGAAATTTACTGACATCAGGGGTGATTTTCTGCGGATAACGTACGCGCCCCAAAGTAACATGGGGAATATATTCCCGTTCCTCTCTGGGGAAGCCCATCGGTCCCACCACTTCATGGATAGCCGTCTCCAGGGCCTGGAGCCGCTCGATATCACCCGTGACTCCCAGCCAGAGAACCCGCGGCCGGGTCGGGGTTGGAAATACTCCCGTACCCCCCACGCTCACCCGCAAGTCCGGAAAATCCGCCAGTTTCTCCCGCATGCCCTCCGCTATCTCCTCTACAGCCGTTCGCGGTGTGGCACCCAGGAACCTTATTGTCAGGTGAATATTGGGCCCTTTCACCCACCGTACCGCGCGCTTGGGATCGTCTACCAGTGTGTGCAATTCCATCGCCCGTTGAGCCACCTCAGGGGGCAATTCAAAGCCGAAAAAGGTTCGAACGACTTCCTCAGCCATGGTGCATAATCTCCAGACGTAACATATTCAGGGCCGCTTGGGCCGTAGCCGCTTTGTGTGGCAGCCGGTGAGGCACCAGCCGGGCCTCTTTCGCCACCGTTCGTTCCGGTCCCGCCACCGCCAGATATACAAGTCCGACCGGTTTTTCGGGTGTCCCGCCGGTGGGCCCGGATATACCGGTGGTGGCCACACCCCAGTGGGCCGCAAAGGCCGCTTTCACCCCTTGAGCCATCTCCCGAGCGGTGGCCTCGCTCACAGCACCATGGACTTGTAGCGTTTCCGGACGTACGCCCAGCAGGGCGACCTTGGCGGCATTGCTGTAGGCCACTACGGCACCCAGCATGTAGGCCGAGCTACCGGGGATATCCGTAACTCGGGAAGAAGTCAGCCCACCGGAGCATGATTCGGCCAGGGCCAGGGTTTCGCCTCGCTCTGTCAGCATCCGGCCAACTACCGCCTCCAAGGTGGCATCACCCCGTCCATAGACCGCATCCCCCAGCGCGGCTTCAATTCCCCTGGCGGCCGATTCGACCTGCGCCTGCCCCGTCTCACCAACGGTAATGCTCCGGAGGCGGATATCCACCCCGGTGTAGGCCGGCAGGTAGGCTACCTGGACCTCCTTGAGCCTGGATATCAGTGGTGCTAGTCTGGATGAGAGTGTGCTCTCAAAAACCCCGGTAGTACGCAGGGTTACCCAGGACATAGCCTCGCCGCCACCCAGGCTGTCCAATAGTTGGCCGGACATAATAGCTTTCATTTCCGTGGGCACGCCAGGCAGGACATAAAAGGTACACCTGTCGGATTGGAACTTAAGTCCCGGCGCCGTACCCACGGGGTTGGGCAGCGCCTCTGCCTTGTCAGGGATCTCCGCCTGAGAACGGTTATTAGCCGGAATCTCGTAGCCCCGGCGTTGGAAACGCTCTCCCAGGACTTGCCAGTAATCTTCGTCAAAGTGCAGCCCGCTGTTGAAATAGTGGCAGTAAGCTGTCTTGGTGACATCGTCGTGAGTGGGGCCCAGACCACCCGTGGAGATGACCAGGTCCAACTCGCCGTCCCAGCGGGCCAACACTTCCTTGATGGCTTCCTGATTATCACCTACGGAAGCCTTGGCTACAACAGTAATGCCCCGCTTAAGCAGTTCCTGAGCCAGCCAGACCGAATTGGTATCCACACTGAAACCGCTGACGATCTCGTCGCCTACTGTGAGTATGCCCGCCTTCATGCCAGAATTCGAATAGCCGTCATAATGAGGAGGGTTACGGCGCCAGCGGCCATGTCATCCATCATCACTCCCCAGCCGCCGGGCAGGTTTTGCAATCGCTGAATGGGACCGGGCTTGAGCACATCTAATAGCCTAAAAACCAGGAAGGCTGTCAGAAAATACCACAGGATCTGCCGGCCTCCAAGTAGCGCGCACCACATGCCCGCCACCTCATCAATCACCACTATCGACGGATCACCTAGCCCGGTCCGCTGCTCAATAACACCCGCCGACCAGACGCCCACTACCAGAGCCGCCGCTACCAGCACCAGCTGCAGAATGGCAGGAGCCGGGACAACAAACCACCATACCAAAGCGGCAGCCAGGCTGCCCCAGGTTCCTGGTGCCGGCTTCAGATAACCGATAAACCCGAAGGTCCCAATGATGGTGGCTAAAGTGCTAATGGCGTTGTCGAATCACTGAAGGTTGGATTTTGCCAGGGCGCGGATGGCGGAGCGATTCACGATAAAATAGTCGAAACCCGTATAAAGGGTAAACAAAACTGTCATTAACATGAAAACCAGAATAATATGAAGGCTCTCAATCCAGTCCGTAATCCAGAGGATCTGATACGATTTCAGGCTTAAATAGCCCAGGATAATAATGATCGTGGCGACTTGAACGGCCGTTTTACCCTTGGCAATATTGCTGGTGGTCATCGGCATGTTCCGTTTTTCCAGCAGGTAACGGATTGCGGTGACCAGCACATCTCTCAGGATGATGAGTACCACCATCCATGCATATATCAGGTGCATAGTAACAAAACTGATGAATGCTGAGAGGACCAGGATTTTGTCGGCCGCCGGGTCCAGCATCTTGCCTATGCTGGATTCGACCCGGAGACGGCGGGCCAGATAGCCATCAATGATGTCCGTGATCCCAGCAGTGATGAAAATGGCCAGGGCAATGGAATAATGATTGGGACCGCCCCAGAACAGCAGGTAAACGAAGAGGGGGGTCAGGATGATGCGGAGCAGGGACAGGATATTTGGCAGGTGGAGGTTCACAGTTCCACCCTCGATGTGTAGGCGCTGGCCAGGGTGGCCTCGTCGGTGAACTCCAGGTGGGAACCCATCGGTACGCCGCGGGCCAGCTTGGTAACCTTCACCGGAAAGTCGGCCGCCTGCTTGCCAATATAAAGGGCGGTTGTGTCACCCTCCATGCTCGGATGGGTAGCGATTATTAACTCCCGCACGCCCGGCAGCCGCTTAATCAGGTCGTCAATGTGCAAGTCCTCAGGGGTAATGCCATCCAAGGGGGATATCAGCCCTCCAAGAACGTGATAGAGGCCGCGATAGGCACCCATCCGCTCGAAAATAAGCACATCCAGCACTCGTTCCACCACACAGATAGTGGCAGAATCCCGTTGCAGATCCCGGCAGATTTCGCACAGCTCCTGCTCCGCAATAAAGTGACATTGAGGGCACTCGTGAACGCGCTCCTTGAGGGCCAGGAGCGCCTCAGCCAGCTCTTGGAGGGTTTGGTCGGGACTGTCCAGGAGGTAGAATCCCATGCGCTGGGCTGATTTCTTCCCGACGCCGGGAAACCTGGCCAGCTCCTGGATGACCTTTTCCAGGGAAGGAGGTAATCCGTTCAATTAAAGGCCCGGAAGATTGAGGCCGCTCATCATTCCGCCGGTCACGGCGTTGACCATTTGCTGGGACTCTTCTTTTGACCTTTCCATAGCCTGCCGAATAGCGGCCACTACCAAATCCTCCACCATCTCAATATCCTCGTTCACTAGCTGAGGATCAATCTTGAGGCTTATAAGCTCCTGCTGGCCGTTGACTACGGCGGTGACCAGCCCGCCACCGGCATGGCCCTCTATCCTCAGAGCAGCCAATTCACCTTGTAATTCTTCGATTTTTTCCTGGACCTGCTTGGCCTGCTGCAACAGGCCAGCCATTAAATTACCTTTGGGAAACATGGCGTCTGCTAGTATTCCTCCCCTTTGAAAGTATCTATCAATTCATCCAGCAAGGCACTTCCCTTGGAAGATGCAATTGTTGAATGCTGCCCCTGGCTGCGAGTTTCAGGAATTGTTGGCACAATGCGCACCGTCCACCCCATGACGTTCTGAATTGTCTTCTCTACCAGATCCCGCTTGTCCATCAGGATCTTAAGATGAATTGACTGGCTGGCTGGCAGGTGAATGGTGAGTCTATTGCCTTCTAAATCAGCGACTTCGGAGCCGCTGAGTGTTGCTGCCGTCCCCTGGCTTTCTTTGGCCAGCTCACTGATGATAGTCTCCCACTGCCGCTGCAGTTGCTCCAGGGCATCCGGAGGGATTGCTTGCTCTTGCTGATCAGTCGTAAATAAGTCGCTGTCCGCAGTTGAAACCGCTTCCTCCACCTCCGGTTCCCTGCGAGTGAATTTCCGACTACCTGATGCCGGGGCTCTGCCTTGTTGATCAGTCTTCATCCGGGGGGGCTGATCCTCTTTTGGCGCCGGGTGTCGAGCCGCGGCGGCCATCGGCGGCGAACCAGCAGCCGAAGGGGGTGTCTCCGCGGTCGCAGCCAGCCCCCGGAGCACCTCCTGGATGGATACCACCCTGTCCAACTCGGCCATTTTAAGCAGCTGGTGCTCAATAAGAATCCGGGGCTGCTGGGCATACCGCAGCTGCGCTTCAGTTTCCAGGCCGATATTTAAAAGATTGATGAGGTCAGCGGTATCCATTCCTTCCGGAATATCGACCAGAGCTCCCTTTGATGTCAGGCTGGGATCGCCGGTCTCCAGGGATAGGATTCCATCCCGCAGAAATTGATTGAAGCCCTGGCATACCTCCTTGATTTCGTATCCCCCATCGAAGATAGCCTCCACCTTGGCAAGTACTTCCTTGCGGTCGTGTCGGTTGACGCTGTCCAGGAGCTGGGCGTAGAAGGAATCCTCTACCAGACCCAACACTGATACCACGCTAGTTTCATCCACCTTATCAGTCTGATAGGCAATGATTTGATCCAGCAGGCTCAGGCCGTCCCGAATGCTCCCGTCGGCCTTGCGGGCCAGTATGGTAAGTGCCTGTTTATCATAGGGTACCTTTTCATCATCCAGAATCCTGGCGAGTAGTGCAGCGATATCCGGGGTCGGAATCCGTCGGAAGTCGAACCGCTGCGTCCGGCTGAGGATCGTCTGGGGTACTTTCTGCGGATCGGTTGTGGCCAGGATGAACTTGATATGGGGGGGAGGTTCTTCCAGCGTCTTCAACAACGCATTGAAGGCCTGGGGCGTGAGCATGTGAACCTCATCGATAATGTAGATCCGATAGTTCCCCAGGATTGGTGGATACTTAACGGCCTCACGCAGCTCGCGGATCTCATCGATCCCCCGGTTGGAAGCACCATCGATCTCCAGCACATCAAGGTTGTTTCCCTGGGTGATCTCGCGGCAGATCTGACAATCATTGCAGGGGTTGGCACCATCGGAATGGGGGCAGTTGAGTGCCTTGGCGAAGATCCGAGCCGTGGTGGTCTTCCCCACACCGCGGGGACCGGTAAACATATAGGCGTGGGCCACCCTGCTACGCTCCAGGGCATTCTGCAGAGTCCGGAC